>MNXK01000137.1 GCA_001872165.1 Anaerolineae bacterium CG2_30_58_95 | reverse complement strand
GAAACGTAATGTGCAAGGATTTACGTTTTACGCTTTACGTTTTACGAAACCATCACCAAGAGGACACTCATGTTCGATTTTCCCGATGACCAAATCCTTCCCCTTTCCAAAGAACACGTTTTCTGGACCTGGTCGGCGCAGGCCAAGGTCAACCCCATCCCGGTCAAGCGCGCCAAGGGCGTCTACTTCTGGGATACGGACGGCAAGCGCTACCTGGACTTCAACTCGATGACCATGTGCGTCAACATCGGCCACGGCGACGCGCGCGTCATCGAGGCGATGGTGAACCAAGCTCGCCAACTGCCTTACGCCGCGCCCGGCATGACAACCAAAGTCCGCGCCCTGGCCAGCAAGCTGGTGGCCGAGGTCTCGCCGGGCGGAAAACTGAGCAAGGTGCTTTTCACCCTGGGCGGGGCGGACGCCAACGAGAACGCCGTCAAGCTGGCGCGCGGCTACACCGGCCGCTTCAAAATCCTGACCCGCTACCGCTCCTATCATGGGGCGACGGCGGGTGCGATGGCCCTGACCGGCGACCCGCGCCGCGTCGCCTGGGAGCCGGGATTGATGCCGGGCGTCGTCCACTTTCTCGACCCGTATCGCTACCGCTCCACCTTCCACCGCACCAACCCGGACATTTCTGAGGCCGAGTTTAGCCAGGATTACCTGAACCACCTGGAAGAGATCATCCGCTACGAGGGGCCGGAGACGATTGCCGCGATCCTGCTCGAGCCGGTCACCGGCACGAACGGCATCCTGATCCCGCCGGAAGGTTACATGCAGGGCGTGCGCGCCTTGTGCGATAAGTATGGGATCGTGATGATTGCCGATGAAGTCATGTCCGGCTTTGGCCGCACCGGGGAATGGTTCGCTGTGGATCACTGGAATGTCGTCCCCGACATCATGACGATGGCCAAGGGGTTGACCTCGGCCTATGCTCCGCTCGGCGCAGTGGCAATGAAGCCCGAGATCGCAGCCGCGTTCGACGAGCGCACCTTCGAGTCCGGGCTGACTTACACCTCGCACCCGGTCTCGCTGGCGGCGGCGATTGCCAATATCACTGTCTTGAGGGAGGATAAGCTCGTCGAGCACGCGGCCGGCATGGGTCCGGTGTTAAAACGGCTGTTGACCGACCTGGGCGAGGCGCATCCCTCGGTTGGCGAAGTCCGCTCGATTGGCTTGTTTGGCATCCTCGAACTGGTCAAGGATCGCAAGACGAAAGAGCCGATGGCCGCGTGGAACGGCTCTTCGCCGGAAATGGTTGCTTTCCGCAAAACCTGCCTCGATCACGGTCTGTTCCTGTACACGCACTGGCACACCGTGCTCATCATCCCGCCGCTGATCATTAGCGAGGAGCAGTTGAAAGAAGGGTTCGAGGTGCTGGATGAGGCGCTGGAGATCACGGATAAGGCCGGCGTTCGGTAACCGGTAAAAAAGACTTCCGAAGTCTTTGAGACTTCGGAAGTCTGAGTTTTCAGGCGGCTTTACGCGCCTGCCAGGCCGCGCCGAGCAAGAGGCTGACATCAGGCCAGGGGGAAATTCGTGAAAATTCGATGCTGCAACTTTTCACCCCGGCCTGCATCTGATACAATGACAATCAGACCAACAAGCGAGGCAGGCATGTTCAATCTTGGCAATCTTTCCACCCCATCTTCCAACCCAGGCAAACACGTCAAGGTGCTCATCCTCGGCTCCGGGCCGGCGGGACTGGCGGCGGCACTCTACGCGGCGCGCGCCGAATTGAATCCCGTTGTCCTTACCGGCCTCGAGCTGGGCGGCCAGGCGGCGTTGACCTACACCATTGAGAATTACCCCGGCTTCCCCGAAGGCGTGGGCGGCGCGGAATTGGGCGAGTTGTTCCAGAAACAGGCCGAACGCTTCGGGGCGCGCGTCGAGTTCGATAGCGCCAACGCGGTTGACCTGTCCCAGCGCCCGTTTAGAGTCACTACCGACAACGGTGAGTACACTGCCGCTACGTTGATCGTCGCCACCGGAGCGCGCCCCAATCATCTCGAAATCCCGGGCGAGGCGGAATTGACCGGCAAGGGCGTCTCCTACTGCGCCACCTGCGACGGCTGGTTCTTCAAGGATAAGAAAGTGGTCGTGGTCGGCGGAGGGGACTCGGCTCTGGAAGAGGGCCTGTTCCTGACCCGCTATGCCTCCTCGGTGACAGTCATCCACCGCCGCGACAGTCTGCGCGCTGGCACGCTGCTGCAAAAGCGGGCGCAGGAAAATCCCAAGGTCAACTTCATCTGGGATACGGTCGTGACTGAGATCGTCGGCGCGGAGAAGGTCGAGGCTGTGCGCCTGAAGAACGTGAAGACCGGCGAAGAGACGAATTTCCCAACAGATGGCATTTTCATCTTCATTGGACACACGCCCAACACGCAGCTTTTCGAAGGCCAGTTGACGATGGAGAAAGGTTACATCAAGGTAGATGACAAGATGCAAACCAGCGTGCCGGGAGTTTATGCGGCCGGCGAGGCGGCCGACCTGACCTTCCGCCAGGTAGTCACCTCGGCAGGAATGGGCGCGGCCGCGGCCATCATGGCAACGCGGTTCCTGGAACATGAAAACAAATAATGCTTTCACGCTGATTTGTAATAAAAATCCGTTATACTGTGCACGGCCATAACTCGAACTTTTCGTTTATGGTAGCTGCACTTAAGCTAACATTATGCACCAAACCCGTCAACGAATCGGAAACGAATCTACGAATGAAGTAGAAGTTGGACTTTGGACTAAAAAAAGACAGGTATTCGTTTACCGTTTACTCGTTCATTCGTTTATTCGTTGGACATTCGTTGACTGATGTTTTACGGTAAAAAAACTCATTTTATCCAGGAGGAACAATGACTGCAAAAATATCCATTATTGGCGCCGGGATGACCGGTTCCACTTCGGCGGCCTGGCTGGCGGAACGCGAGATCGCTGACCTGGTGCTGATGGACGTGGTCGAGGGCATGCCGCAGGGCAAGGCGCTCGACTTGCTGGAGGCCATGCCGGTGCTCGGCAAAGATGTCGCCGTGGTGGGCAGCAACGACTACGCCGCCACCAAAGGTTCGGACATCGTCGTCATCACCGCCGGCATCCCGCGCAAGCCAGGCATGAGCCGCGAAGACCTGCTGACGACCAACGCCGAGATCGTTGGCAAGGCAACCCGCGAATCGCTCAAGTATTCGCCGGAGGCCATATTCGTCGTTTTGACCAATCCCCTGGATACGATGGCTTACCTGACCATGAAAGCCGGAAAACTACCCCCTCAGCGCGTCGTCGGGCAGGCAGGCATCCTGGATTCGGCGCGTATGCGCGCCTTCGTGGCGATGGAGTTAGGCATCAGTGTGGAGAACGTCGCCTGCTATGTGCTTGGCGGACACGGCGACGAAATGGTGCCGCTGACCCGCCACTCGAACGTCGCGGGCATCCCATTGAACGAAATCCTGCCTCCCGATCGGTTGGCCGCCATCGTCGAGCGCACCCGTAAAGGCGGCGGCGAGATCATCAGCCTGCTCAAGACTGGTTCGGCCTATTATGCCCCGGCGGCAGCCATCGCGCAGATGACCGAGGCCATTCTGAAGGATAAGCACCTGATCGTCCCTGCGGCGGCCTATATGCAGGGCGAGTACGGGCTGAAAGATATGTTCTTCGGTGTGCCGGTGCAGTTGGGGCGGATGGGCGTCGAGAAGATCCACGAGTATAAGCTCACCGATGACGAAAAGGCCGCCCTGCAGAAATCGGCCGCCTCGGTCAAAGACAGCATCAACGTTTTGCATCAGTTGGAGAAAATATGATCCTACACGATAAGATTGCCGCACAGCTCCCGGAATGGCGCGCGCGCGTCAAGAAGTTGATCAAGGAACACGGCGACGTGGTGGTGGACCAGGTCACCATCGGTCAGATCTATGGCGGGATGCGCGACGCCAAAGTCATGGTGACGGACATCTCGTACGTGGACCCGGCAGAGGGCATCCGTTTTCGCGGCTACTCCATCCCTGAAATTTTGTCGAAATTGCCCAAGCCAGGCGGCGCGGAAATGCCTCTCGTTGGCGGATTGTATTACTTGCTGCTGGTGGGCGAGATTCCGACCGAGGAGCAAGCCTGCGCAGTCGAAGCCGAGTGGGCCAGGCGCAGTACGATTCCGCAGCACGTCTACGATGCGCTGCGCGCCATGCCCAAGGAAACCCACCCGATGACACTCTTCACGCTGGCGGTGCAGTCGCTGCAAACCCAGTCCGAGTTCACCCGCCGTTATCACGAGGGGATGCACAAGGAAGAATACTGGCAGCCGATGCTGGAGGACAGCCTGAACCTGACCGCCAAGCTGCCTGTCATCGCGGCTTTTATCTACAATCTGAAGTATAACGGCGGCGAAATCCCGCAGGTGGACCCCAGCCTGGATTGGGGCGCTAACTTCGCCCAAATGATGGGCGTGAAGGACAAGGGTTACGAAGACCTGGCGCGCCTGTACTTCATCATCCATTCCGACCACGAGAGCGGCAACGTCAGCGCACATGCCAC
>MNXK01000012.1 GCA_001872165.1 Anaerolineae bacterium CG2_30_58_95 | reverse complement strand
GCTCCGGCAGCCCGATCACCGAGTTTCCGCTTTTCACCTTCCTGTGGTCTGACCTGCACGCCCACATGATCGCTTTTTCGCTGACGGTGCTGGTGATCGCCTGGGCGCTTTCGGTGCTGCTGGCGAAGGGCAGGTGGAAAAGCCGCCTCGATGCCTTTTTAGGGCTTTTCCTCGGTGGGTTGGTTATCGGCGCGCTCAAGCCGACCAACACCTGGGACTTTTACACGTACCTGACCCTTGCCGTGATCGTGCTGGCTTATGCGCTCTGGCGTTACGCCGATGTGGAACGCATCCGTCTACCGCTGCTGAATTGGACCAAACGCCTCCTCCTGACTGTCGGCGCGGTCGTCGCCCTGGTTGGGCTGTCCATGCTGCTTTACCAGCCCTTCACGCACTGGTTCGCGCAGTCTTACAACTCGGTAGAAGCCTGGACAGGCGGGCGCTCGAGCATCTCCTCCTATCTCGTCCACTGGGGTGTGTCCCTATTTTTTATCGTTTCCTGGATGGCCTGGGAGACGCGCCAGTGGATGGCTGAGACGCCTGTCTCCGCCCTGCAGAAACTGCGTCCCTATCGGGACCTCATCCTTGCTGCGCCAATACTCATCCTTATGGTACTGCTCATCCAGCAAATTTGGGTCATGAGTCCCAGCCAGAATGTCCCCTGGAAAGGCTTTACCATTCTCTGGCTGGCCTTGCCGCTGGCAGTCTGGGCAGCGCTGCTGACCTTCCGGCCAGCGATGCCGGATGGCAAGCGTCTGATCCTGTTCATGGTCGGCACCAGTCTGCTGCTGACGATGGTGGTCGAGATCATTGTCCTGCGCGGCGACGTGGGGCGGATGAACACCGTCTTCAAGTTCTATCTCCAGGCCTGGGTCATGCTTGGGATTAGCGCCGCGGCCGCCTTTGGTTGGCTGCTCTCCGAAATCCCGAAATGGCTGCCTCGCTGGCGCTCCGCCTGGAATGTGACGGCTGTCATCCTGGCTTCCTTTGCGCTGCTCTATTTCTTGATCGCCGGGATGTCCAAAGTCCGTGATCGCATGAACCCTGACGCGCCGCATACCCTCGACAGCATGACCTATATGGCCTATGCCCACTATTTCGATTTCGGCGTAAGCATAGATTTGAGCGAAGACTACCACGCCATTCGCTGGATGCAGGAGAACGTGCCAGGCTCGCCGGTCATCGTGGAGGCCAATTGCCCCGAATACCGTTGGTGCTCGCGCTTCACGATCTACACCGGCCTGCCGGGCGTGGTCGGTTGGAACTGGCACCAGCGCCAGCAGCGCGCCCTGATGTCCAACCAGGTCTGGGATCGCATCGGCGAGATCACCACTTTCTACACCACCAGCGACCCAGCCGCGGCGCAGGCCTTCTTGAGGAAGTACAATGTCCGCTACATCATCGTTGGGCAACTGGAACGCGCCGAATATATCGGCGAAGGTTTGATAAAATTCGATGCCTATAACGGCGAGCTGTGGCAGGAAGCCTACCGCGATGGGGAGACGGTTGTGTATGAGGTGTTGCCATAGATTACGTTTTACGCATTACGCTTTACGTGTTCTGTGATGCGTGAAACGTGAAACGTAAAACGTAATAATTGAGATGCAAACATGTCTTACATCCTCCACATCACCTCCCGGACCTCCTGGCTTGCCGCGCAAAACTCGGGCAGTTACGCCGCCGACACGCTGGCGAGCGAGGGCTTCATCCATTGCTCGACGCGCGAGCAGGTACTGCGCGTTGCCAATGCGCTCTTCGCCGGTCAGCGCGGACTGGTGCTGCTGGTCGTTGACCTGCGCCGACTCAGGCCCGAGGTCCGCTGGGAGCCGGGGGCGGATCGGCCGGATGAACTGTTCCCTCACGTTTACGGGCCGATCAATCTGGAGGCTGTTGTCGAAGTCATGGATTTCGAGCCTGGTCCGGATGGCCTGTTCGTGCTGCCGACATTGTAAATAGGGATTGAAATGGAACATAATTTGATCGTTCGCACAGCTCGGCCGGAGGATGCGAAACTGGCCGCCAGGCTGATGCACCTGGCGTTGGGCCGCTTTGGCGAATATACTTTTGGAAATGGCAACCCGGCCAAAACGCTGGATGTGCTGGAACGATTGTTTATCGCCGGGAGTAACCGCTTTGGTCAAGAACATGCTTTTATCGCCGAGAAAAATGGGAACATCGCCGGGCTACTGCTGGCTCATCCTGCGAAAATCATGACCCGCCTGGATCTCCTCACGGGAAGGCCGATGCTTAGAATCCTGGGTCTGGGCGAGGTGCTGCGCCTCTTGGTACGCCTCTTGCCGCTGGCCGGAGGTCGGGAGGCTGAAAGGGATGAATACTATGTCAGCGACCTGGCTGTTTTGCCTCAATTCCAGGGACAGGGGATCGGCACGCGCCTGTTGGCGTTTGCGGAGCAACGGGCGGCCGGGCATGGCTTGAGAAAGTGCTCCCTGATCGTGGCGTTGCATAATGACGCTGCCCGCCAGCTCTATCTGCGTTTGGGATACCGCATCGTGGAGACGGTGGCTTACTCCCGCGTGCAGCAGCGCTGCGGAGAACGCGGTTATCAACGAATGGTGAAAGTGCTGTGATCTAGGCTGATTTCCTATGCTCTCATTTTTCTCCTGGTATCTCGCTGTCTCATTTATCGGCCTGCTGACTTTTCCCCTGGCCTACCGCCTCTTTCCGGCCCTGGCTGATCGCGGCTACAGCCTTTCGCGGGCGCTGGGACTGTTGCTGTGGGGCTACATCTTCTGGCTGCTGGCTTCGCTGGGGGTTTTGCCGAATAACCTCAGCGGATTGATCCTGGCATTGCTGATCCTGGCGGGTCTGAGCGCCTGGGCCTTTTGGAGAACATCCCGCGACCAACAAACCGCCGACGATCAACCCTCCCTCGCCCCTCGCCCCTCGCCACTCGTCACTCGTCACTCGTCACTCCTCACTCCTCACTCCTCACTCGTCACCTGGTTGAAATCCAACCTTCGCCTGATCTTCACCACCGAATTCCTCTTCCTGCTTGCCTTTGCCTTTTGGGCTGCCGTCCGAGCCGCCAACCCGGAGATCAGCGGCGCCGAAAAGCCGATGGAACTGGCTTTCATCAACGCCATCCTGCGCTCGCCGACCTTCCCACCGAGCGATCCCTGGCTTTCCGGTTATGCCATTTCGTACTATTACTTCGGCTACGTGATGACGGCCATGCTGGCCAAATTGACCGGTGTGCTGGGCAGCGTGGCCTTCAACCTGATGCTCGCCCTGCTCTTCGCCTTGAGCGCCATCGGCGCGTACGGGCTGCTCTACAACCTGCTGGCTGAACGTTCCACGTATCACGTATCACGTATCACGTATCACGTTTCACGTTCCACGTCACTCGTCACTCGTCACTCATCACTGATCACTGATCACGGATCACTGATTACTGCCTTCCTCGGCCCCCTTTTCCTCCTCCTCGTCTCCAACCTCGAGGGCTTCCTTGAAGTTCTTCATCAACGCGGCATCTTCTGGCCTTCTGCTCAACCTTCCGACCTTCGACCCTTCGACAAGCTCAGGGCAGGCTCTTCGACCTTCAACTTCTGGACCTGGCTGGATATCAAAGACCTGTCCCTGCTGCCCGCGCAGCCTCTCGGCTGGATCCCGGATCGTTACCTTTGGTGGTGGCGCGCCTCGCGCGTGTTGCAGGATTACGACCTGGCTGGCGTCTGGCACGAGATCATTGACGAGTTTCCCTTCTTCTCCTATTTGCTGGGCGACTTGCACCCCCACGTGCTGGCCATGCCCTTTGGCCTGCTGGCGATTGCCGCCGCGCTCAATCTCTTCCTGGGCGGCTGGCGCGGCGAGACGAGTCTCTTCGGTTTGCGCCTCTTCATCAATCGCAGCGGCTTCTTCGTCACAGCCATCATCCTGGGCGGACTGGCCTTCCTCAACACCTGGGATATCCTGGCCTACACCGCCTTGATAATGGGCGCGTACGTGCTGGCGCGCCTCCGTGAGCGCGGCTGGAGCTGGGAGCGACTCGAAGATTTCTTCGCCCTCGGCCTGCCGCTTGGCGTTCTGGCGCTCTTGCTCTATTTGCCGTTTTACGTCAGCTTTTCCTCGCAGGCCGGCGGCATCCTGCCCAACCTGATCTACCCGACGCGCGGCGCGCACCTGTGGGTCATGTTTGGTGCGCTGCTCGTTCCGATCTTTGCCTTGCTTTTCTACTTTTGGCGGGGAGAGAGACGCCCGGCCAACTGGCTCTGGGGGATCGGCCTGGCGCTTGGCCTGGTATTTTTCCTGTGGCTTTTTTCCTGGGCGATGGGATGGTTCGCCGAGCTGCGCCTCCCTGAATTTGCCGCCTCGTTTTTACAATCCCAGGGCGCGACCACTGCACGCACCTTTTTCGCAAGCGCGAATCTCAAGCGGTTATCCTATGCTGGTGGTTTGTTAACCTTGTTGGCGTTGTTGGCGCTTGCAATCGCATTTTTGGTGAAAACCAATGCCAAAAGGCTGGCGACCGATGAAGCCAACTTCCATCAGCCATCAGCCATCAGCCATCAGCCATTCGTTCTCCTGCTCATCCTCCTCGCCTCCCTCCTCGTCCTCGCCCCCGAATTCGTCTACCTGCGCGACCAGTTCGGCTGG
>MNXK01000123.1 GCA_001872165.1 Anaerolineae bacterium CG2_30_58_95 | reverse complement strand
AAATCGAGCTGCCCTTCTTGCAACGCGCCCTGGCAGGTGACTTCAAACTCTTGCCTGTAATGGTGCACGAACAATCGCCAAAAGTCTCCGAGAAACTCGGCAAAGCACTGGCGCTGGTTTTGAAAGAGCGGAATGCGCTGCTGGTCGCCAGCACCGATCTCTCGCATTTCTACATCCAAGATGAAGCCAACACTTACGACGCCGAGATGCTGCGCCAGATTGAAGCTTTCTCGCCAGAAGGCATCTTCAAGGCTGAACGCAGCGGCAAAGGCTTCGCCTGCGGATTTGCCGCCGTCGCCGCCGTGCTTTGGGCGGCGCGCGAGCTGGGCGCGGACACGGTCAAGGTGCTGCACCACGCCACCTCCGGCGACGTGACTGGCGATTATTCCTCTGTGGTGGGCTACGGCGCGGCGGTGGTGTTGAAAGCGGAGAAATAATGGCGTGGTAAAATAGCGTCTGAAAGGCATGACATATGGCAATGAATAATCTCGACCGGATCACCTTTGACCCCAATGTGATGGGCGGCAAGCCGTGCATTCGTGGGATGCGCGTCACCGTCGGCGCCATTGTCGGCCTGACCGCGACAGGTTATACCTTTGCAGACATTCTTAGAGCGTATCCATACCTCGAAGAAGAAGATATCCGTCAATCGCTCGCTTATGCTGCCTGGCGTGTGGAAGAAATCGAACTCCCCCTCGTTGCCGCATGAAAATCCTGATTGACATGAACCTTCCGCCCGCTTGGGCGGAAGCGCTTCAACGGGCAGGCTTTCAAGCTGTACATTGGTCTGAAGTCGGCGATATTCGCGCAACCGATGCGGTCATCATGGCGTGGGCGAGGGATCACGGTTACATCGTTTTCACCCATGATCTCGATTTCGGGGCAATCCTGGCAACGACGCGCGCCGAATCGCCGAGTGTGATTCAAGTCCGGACTCAGGATATAATGCCGCAAAGTTTGGGGGAGAGATTGGTAAGACTACTGCATCAGCAAGAATCACTGCTGGAACAGGGGGCGCTGGTCACCGTGGATGAAGCCAAATCAAGAATACATGTTTTGCCGTTCAACTAATCCGGTTTATAATCCCTTTTGATGTACACCCGAATCGCGGTCAACGTCCCGTCTATCACGGGACTCTTCGACTATTCTCTGCCCCCCGAACTGGAGGGACAACTCGGCGCGGGGCATCTGGTCACTGTACCATTTGGCAAACAGACGGTGCAAGGCGTGGTGCTGGAGCTGGTCAGCCAGCCGTCGGTGGCCGAAACCAAACCCGTCCTCGACCTGCTCGACCCACAGCCGGTGCTCACCGCCGCCCAAATCGAACTGGCGAAGCAATTGGCCGAGTCCACGCTAAACCCCCTGGCGGCGATCATCAACCTGATGCTGCCATCCGGACTCAGCCAGCAAGCAGATACGAGATTCGAGATTAGAGATTCGAGATTAGAGAATGGTCACAGATCACGGATCACGAATCACGAATCTCGAAAATCGAGCCTCGAATCCCGCCTGCTCGACCTCCTCCAAACGCGCGGCCCGCTGCGCGGTCGGCAAATTGATCGCCACTTCAGCCGGGTGGACTGGCGCAAAACAGCGCAATACCTGGTGCGCAGCGGCGTTCTGACGAGCCAGTCCATCCTGCCGCCGCCGAGTATACGGCCAAAGTTCATCCGCACGGCGCAACTGGCCGTCCCCCCTGAGGATGCTGAAGCCTCCATGTCCAAGCTTGGCAAGACCGCCGCGACGCTCAAACGCCGCCAGGCAGCCCTGCGTTTCCTCATTTCCGTACTGGAACCGGTCAACGTCTCGTGGGTGTACGCCGAATCAGGCTGCAACCTGTCCGATTTGCAGGAAATGGATGAGCGCGGGCTGGTCGTCCTGAGAGAGACGGAAATCTGGCGCGATCCGTTGCAGAGAATAGAGAGTAGAGAATTAGAGAGCAGTGAGCCGCCAGAATTAACGCTCGACCAGCAAAAAGCCTGGGAGCAAATCCTCAAGGCCTTCGAATCTTACCTGCTTCCTCCTTCATCTTTCATCTTTCATCCTTCATCCTTCCTCCTTCATGGAGTCACCGGCTCGGGCAAGACCGAGATCTACCTGCGCGCCGCAGCCGAAGCCATCCGGCGCGGCAAACAGGCCATCATCCTCGTCCCGGAAATCTCGCTCACCCCACAGACCGTGCGCCGCTTCCTGGCGCGCTTCCCTGGGCAGGTTGGCCTGGTGCACTCGAAACTCTCCGAGGGCGAGCGCTACGATACCTGGCGGCGGGCGCGACTCGGCCTGCTGAAAGTCGTCATCGGGCCGCGCAGCGCGCTCTTCAGTCCACTGCCGGATATCGGCCTGATCGTCGCAGACGAGTGCCACGATGGTTCGTATTACCAATCCGAGCCGCCGTTCTACCACGCGGTCGAGGCGGCGAAAGTCTATGCCCGGCTGTGCGGGGCGGTGTGCATCCTGGGTTCGGCCACACCGGGCATCGTGCAACGGTATCAGGCTGAAGTCGGGGAAAGCGTCCGGCTGGAATTGCCGAGGCGGATCCAGACCTCCGAGGTCTTAAAGACCTCGGATGTCTACGGGAGTCTCCCCCCCGTTCGCATTGTTGACATGCGTGAGGAACTCAAATCCGGCAATCGCGGCATCTTCAGCCGGGCGCTGACCGAGGCGCTGGCTGAGGTGCTCGAACGCAAGGAGCAGGCCATCCTGTTCCTCAACCGGCGCGGCACGGCGACGTATGTCTTTTGCCGCGAGTGCGGTTACGTGGCGAAGTGCCCCAAATGCGATACGCCGCTCACCTACCATGTCGAAGGTCAAAAGTCGAACGTCAGCGGACAGTCCGACATTCGACCTCCGACCTTTGACTTACGCTGCCATTACTGCGGCTACCACCGGCAACTTCCCAAAACCTGCCCGGCGTGCGGCAGCGACCAGATCCGCCAGTACGGGCTGGGGAGCGAAAAGGTGGAGGCCGAGGTGCAGCGGCTTTTCCCGCAGGCCACCACCCTGCGCTGGGACTGGGAGACCACCCGCCAGAAGGATGCCCACGAGATCATCCTGAGCCACTTCGTCGCCCACCGCGCTGACGTTTTGGTCGGCACCCAGATGCTCGCCAAGGGTCTCGACCTGCCGCTGGTGACTCTGGTCGGCGTGGTGCTGGCGGACGTGGGTCTGAATCTGCCCGATCCGTTCGCGGCCGAGCGCGTCTTCCAGGTGCTGACGCAGGTGGCCGGCCGCGCCGGGCGCTCGGCGCGCGGCGGACAGGTCATCATGCAGACCTTCCAGCCGGAGCATTACGCCATCCAGGCCGCCGCCGGTCACGATTACGCCGCGTTTTATAAGCGCGAATTGGAGGAGCGGCGCAGGCTGGGCTACCCGCCGTATTCCCGTCTGGTGCGGCTGGAATACCGCCATTACGACGCGGCGAAAGCAGAAGCCGAAGCGCGGCGAATAGTAGGCCGTTTGACAGTGGATATCGAAACGGATAAACGGATGCAAACGGATTTGATCGGCCCAGTGCCATGTTTCTTTGCCAGACTCGGCGGCTATTACCGTTGGCAAATCGTGCTGCGCGGACCGGAGCCGGAGTCACTGCTGAGGGGAAAGGCGTTGGAGGGCTGGAGGGTTGAGGTGGGACCGGTAAGTTTGCTATAATCAAGGTATGGCCGTATGGGGATATTGTGAATCAAATTCATGACATTCGTCACCTTGCATTTAGCTGGCGTTTCTCACGTTATAATCGGCCTACTTGTCTTTTTCAAGGAACCTATGTCACACGATCAAGCCCAAAGAGAAAAACGCGCCGCCGCGCTCAGCTCCGTCATCGCCGCCGTCGGATTGACTTCGTTCAAGACCATCGTCGGCGTCCTGACCAACTCGCTGGGCATCCTGGCCGAAGCCGCCCACTCTGGCCTGGACCTGGTCGCGGCGATCATGACCTATTTCGCCGTCCGCATGTCCGACAAACCCGCCGACCGGGAACACCAATTCGGTCACGGCAAGGTCGAGAATCTCTCCGCCCTTTTCGAGGCCGTGCTCCTGCTGCTCACCTCGGCCTGGATCATCTACGAAGCCGTGCAACGCCTGTTCTTCAAGAGCGTACACGTGGAGGCCTCGGTTTGGTCATTCGTGGTGATGGGCACGTCCATCATCATTGACTATTCCCGCTCGCGCATTCTGTACCGCGCGGCGCGTAAATACAACAGCCAGGCGCTGGAAGCGGACGCGCTGCACTTCAGCACCGACATTTGGTCGTCATCGGTGGTCATCCTGGGCCTGATCGGGGTAACACTGGCGAAGAACATTCCTGGCCTGGGTTGGATGAACAAAGCCGACGCCATCGCCGCCAGCATCGTGGCGCTCATCGTGGTCTACGTCAGCGCGGAATTGGGCTGGCGCACCATCCAGGCGCTGCT
>MNXK01000190.1 GCA_001872165.1 Anaerolineae bacterium CG2_30_58_95 | reverse complement strand
ATCGTTCACTTTGCGGCGGAGTCGCACGTTGACCGTTCCATCCTTGGCCCGCGTGCCTTTGTGCAAACCAATATCTTTGGCACGTTTTCCCTTCTGGAAGCAACTCGCAAGGTCTGGTTGGACGAAAACAGGGCAGACGCAAAAACTGTCCGCTTCCATCATATTTCCACAGATGAGGTCTTCGGTTCGCTGACACCGGATGCGCCTGCTTTCGAGGAGACCACCCCTTATTCCCCGAATTCGCCCTATGCGGCTTCAAAGGCCAGCAGCGATCACTTGGTACGCGCCTACTCGCACACTTACGGCTTACCAGTGACGCTCACAAACTGCTCGAATAACTACGGGCCATACCAGTTCCCTGAAAAACTCGTCCCGCTGATGATCTTGAACGCTTTGGAGGGAAAATCTCTGCCCATCTATGGTGATGGGAAACAAATTCGTGACTGGCTGTATGTGGAGGACCACTGCGAGGCCATCTGGCAGGTGCTGCAGCGCGGGCAGACCGGTGAGAGTTATAATGTGGGCGGGAACAACCAACCCACCAACCTGGAAATCGTAGATGCCATCTGCGATATTCTGGACGAGTTGAAGCCCGCCTCGCCTTACCGACCTCATGCCAGTTTGAAACAGTTCGTGGCCGACCGTCCGGGTCATGATAGGCGTTACGCCATGAACATCGAAAAAATTGGTGTAGAATTGGGCTGGCAGCCGAAACATGCTTTGAAGGAAGGTCTCTTGAAAACTGTGCGCTGGTATTTGGAACATGGCGATTGGATCCAAGCCATTCGCAAACAGCAGGGCTATCAGGATTGGTTGAACCAAAATTATACCCAGCGAGAGGAAAAGCGGTTATAGGGACAATTGTTTTCATAAGCAGTATTACTTGGCAACACCCTACCATATGTTTGGGGTAGGCAAGGCATTGATGAATGCAATGAAGGCGGACACCAACAATTGAGCCATATGCGCTTAAAGTATTCAACGACCGATCCTTCGCAAAATGAATTTTTGATATTTGCTTCTATCGTTCTAAACTCGAGTTTGACATCAAACCCAAATCATCATAGCCAATTGGAGCGAGCCTTGCCAGAAAAGCATGCCCTGAGGAACGAAGGGGCGGCGGCTGAACTGCAGGCCGTTACACCCAGCGAAAGGAAAAGCAGAAAATGAAAGGAATTATCCTGGCAGGCGGCAAGGGAACGCGTTTGCATCCCATCACCCTGGCAGTTAGCAAGCAGTTGCTGCCGGTGTATGACAAGCCGATGATCTATTATCCGCTTTCGATGCTGATGCTGGCGGGCATGCGTGAGATTCTGGTCATCAGCACCCCTGAGGATCTGCCGCTTTTCAGGCGTTTGCTGGGCAGCGGCCAGCAGTGGGGCATGCAATTCAGTTATGCCGAACAAGCCGAGCCGCGCGGTTTGGCGGATGCCTTTATCGTCGGAGAGGAGTTCCTTGGTGAGAATCCAGCCTGCCTGATCTTGGGAGATAATATCTTCTTCGGGCAGGGCCTGCCCGGCCAGTTGCGCCAGGCAGCTCGATTGGAAGAAGGCGGAATTGTGTTTGCTTATCCGGTGCGTGACCCCCATCGCTATGGCGTTGTCGAATTCGACGATCGGGGGCGAGCCATCAGCCTGGAAGAGAAGCCGGCCAAACCGCGCTCGAATTATGCCGTTCCGGGACTGTATTTCTACGACCAGCGCGTGGTATCTTTTGCCAGGGCGCTCGAACCCTCGGCACGCGGTGAAATCGAGATCACAGACTTGAACAAAGTTTACCTTGAAATGGGCCAGTTGCAGGTCCAGCAGTTGGGGCGCGGTATTGCCTGGCTGGATGCCGGCACGCACGAATCGCTTTTGCAGGCGGCCAATTTCATCCAGGCGGTGCAGGAGCGGCAGGGAATTATGATTTCCTGCCCCGAGGAGATCGCCTATCGGATGGGTTACATCGACGCCGGGCAGGTGCGCCATTTGGCCCTGGCGACCAACAACCAGTATGGGGCGTACCTGTTGCGACTGCTGGAAGAGGCACGATGATGCTGAAGATTCTGCTTCTAGGCAACACTGGCCAGCTTGGCTGGGAACTGCATCGCACGCTGCAGCCTCTTGGGAAGGTGGTCGCGCTCGATTACCCAGAAGTCAATATGGCCGATACGGTCAGCATTCGCAAGACAGTGCAGGAGCACTGTCCAGAGGTTATCATTAACGCGACGGCCTATACTGCGGTGGACAAGGCCGAGAGCGAGCCTGAATTAGCCGAAGCAATCAATGCCACTGGCCCGGCGGTACTGGCAGAAGAATCTCACAAATTAAATGCTTTGTTGATCCACTTCTCAACCGATTATGTATTCGATGGTAAAAAAGGTTCACCATATACTGAAACAGATGCGCCAAACCCGATCAATGTTTACGGCCTGACCAAATTGCATGGAGAGCAGGCCATCCAGGCTGTGGGCGGCGCGTATCTTATTCTTCGCACCAGTTGGGTGTACAGTCTTCGCCGTGAGAGCTTTGTGTCTAAGGTGTTGGAATGGGCACGCACACAAAAGACACTGCGCATTGTGGACGACCAAATCGCCAACCCGACCTGGGCGCGCATGTTAGCTGAAATCACTGCCCAAGTGTTAGCCCGCGGCGAGGAGTATATCCATGAACGTGCCGGGCTGTACCACCTGGCCGGAGATGGGTATGCCAGCCGCCTGGAATGGGCGCGCAAAATTTTGGAGTTCGATCCTCATAGGGAAACCCAGGTCTGCAAAGAAATCTTACCTGCTTTGACGAACGATTTTCCAACCCCGGCGCAGCGCCCGCTCTTTTCGGCCTTGAATTGCGATAACTTCGCTGCCACCTTCACCCTTCACCCTGCGGGTACTTCGCGGGTACTTCGCGGGCTGCGCCTGCCCCCTTGGGAGGCGGCGATGCGAATGGCCATGGAGCGCTAATGTGTAGTAGAATCACGCTTGCAGGAAGCGAGAGACGGTAAGTATTGGGGAACGACACCGATTTGGCTGCGGCCGGAGGCCGCACTACAATAAATCGCGTAGGAAGGAGAGATCAGCCATGGGCGTGACATATATTGAAGGGGTGGTGGTCGGTTCTTCAGGCAAGGAGGTTGAGGCGCGCTTTCTGGTGGATAGCGGGGCTACGTATACCCTGCTGCCTGATAAGGTTTGGAGGGCCGTAGGATTAACTCCCAAGCGCAGAGTCACCTTTATCCTGGCCGATGGCGCCGCTGCGGAACGGGATATATCCGAATGCTTGATCAAACTACCCCAAGGGGAAGGACATACCCCGGTGATCCTCGGCGAGCCAGGGGACGAGCCGCTTTTAGGCGTAGTAACGCTTGAGATTCTTGGATTGACGCTTAACCCGTTCACCCGGCAGCTCCAACCCATGCGCATGCTCCTGGCATGAAAACTGGGCGGGGAACAGGCAGTTCAAACTGTGGATGACGCCTGTCTTATTTTCCGCACGGCCTGGGTATACACTCTAAGAACGAGTGCAGGCAGCCTGCGGCAAAGTGGTTTCGTCAATAAAGTGTTGGACTGGGCGCGCCAGCAGGAAACTCTGCGTGTGGTGAGCGACCAAGTCGCCAATCCTACTTGGGCGCGCATGTTAGCTGAAATCACTGCCCAAGTGTTAGCCCGCGGCAAGGAGTATATCCATGAACGTGTAGGGCTGTACCACCTGGCCGGCGGGGGTTTTGCCAGCCGTTTCGAGTGGGCACGCCTGATCCTGGAACTGGATCCCAACCGGCACGAACAGATGGTTAAAGAGCTGCTGCCAGCACCGACCTCCGACTTTCCCACACCAGCCCGCCGTCCGCTCTTTTCGGCCTTGAATTGTGATAAATTCGCCGCCACCTTTGGGCTGCGCCTGTCCGCCTGGGAGGCGGCGCTGCGAATGGCAATGGATGTGCTGAAATGACTGAACCTCATCGCCCATCGATTCTGCCCCAATATGCCCAGGAATGCCTGGATGCCCTCGCACAACGTGACCTGGGAGAAAAAATCTCACTCGGCGGTGCGTTTGGCCTGGCGCATTATTTCGAGTATCGCACGACTCACGATGTGGATGCCTGGTGGGTCGAACCGGTGACTGGCGAGGCTCGCCAGCAGGTCATCACTGCTTTGCAAGATGCGCTACGACCCTTCGGACAGGTTCGTGTTCGCTCCTGGGGCGATGTGGTTAGTGTCGAGTTGAGCCACGAGAAAAAAGCGATTTTTAGTTTCCAGATCGCACACCGCTCTGCTCGATTGTGTGAGCCGCAAGCCAGCCCCTGGCCGGGTGGGATTCTGGTTGACGCTTTCGAAGACCTGGTTGCCAGCAAGATGGTTGCCCTGGTCGAACGAGGTATGCCGCGTGACTTTCTGGATATTTACACGCTTTGCCAGCACGGTTGGTGTGACGCGACACACTGTTGGGCGCTTTGGCAAGAGCGGCAAAAGCAGGCCGGTGAAGATGCCGATCGGCAACGAGCTGCCCTGGCAATCCGCACCCATCTGGAACGCCTCGAGCAGATTCGTCCATTGGAGCGCATTGCCGATCCGCAACAACGGCAAACGGCGCAAGTTCTGAGAACGTGGTTTGCGGAGGAGTTTCTCCATGGCCTGGCTTGATGCAGCGCTGTATCCCGACGTGGAACCACCCGAGGAGCTCTCTGCCCTGGCCGACCAGATAGATTTCATCGCCCGCCTGTGCTCGGCGTGGGATTTTGGACTGCTGCCCGAATGGGAAACCGTCGTCGAGGTGCGCCGCCCCGCGTGGCGGGCTGCGGTGGATACCTGCCGCCTGTTGACCTCACACAGCTATCACTTGCTGCGACGCTGGCATGGACTGCCGCCTTTGCCCTACCTGGGAAGCGTCCCGGCTTACATTCGGGAAGACCCGAACCTGGAATTCGTGTAAGCGACGTGGCCACAAAACCCCGCCTCCCTTTTCGACACGGGATGAAAAAGTAAAAACAGGAATATCCTATGAAGATTAGAAATGCAGTCTGTTATTCATTTTCTCTGAG
>MNXK01000163.1 GCA_001872165.1 Anaerolineae bacterium CG2_30_58_95 | reverse complement strand
TGCAAGCCATCCAGTTGTACCAGGAGGCTATTCGGATCAAACCGGATGAACCAGCGACATTCATCGCCCTGGCGCGCGTCCAGGTTTTTGCAGGCCAGTACCAGGAAGCCCAAACCAATACCGAGAATGCGCTGCTACTGAATCCCAACAATTCGATGGCTCACGCAGTGCGCGGCTGGGCGTTGACGCAGGATAAAGATTATCTTGCCGCCGAGGCCGCCATCAAGCGCGCCCTGGAGCTTGATGCCAACAACGGCATTGCCCACGCCTATTACGCCGAACTGCTGGGGAACATGTTTCTCGATAACACCGGCCCATTCGATGCCATCACCATGGCTGGCGAGGAATCACGAGTCGCGACGACGCTGGCGCCCAATTCACTGGAAGCGCACCGCGCGCGTGCTTTCATCCTGGAGATCACCGACAATCGTGAAGAGGCGGTGCAAGAATACCAGAATGCAATTGCCATCAACGGCAACATCGCGGACCTGCACCTGGCGCTCGGACGCACCTACAAGGCCATGACCGTTTTCGATAAGGCCATCGAGGAGTTCACCCTCGCCAACACGCTCAACCCTGCGGACTCCACATCGGCTCTCTATATCTCGCGCACCTACGCCTCCGTTGGCGAGTTTGCCAAGGCCGCGCAGTACGCCGAGCAGGCCGTAAAGGTGGCGCCCACCGATCCTTACCTGCGCGGCAACTGGGGTGTGATGCTCTACAAAATCCCCGATTGGCCGAGTGCGGTCATGCAGCTATCCCTGGCCGTCAACGGCGGCGCGGCTGAGGATGGCCAGGCCATTCAACCGCTGACCCTGACCGGCGACGACACGCGCCTGGTCGAGTATTTCACCACCTACGCCCTCCTGCTGGCGCGCATGAACCGCTGTGGGGAGGCGCTGCTCGTTGCCCGACTGATCCTGGGGAGCGTACCGACAGACGAAACCGCTGTCTATAATGCACAGGAAAGCATGCGTATTTGCCAGAACAACCTGCTGACGCCATCCCCGCTTCCCCAGCTATCGCCGACTCCAGGAATGACCCCTACGCCATGAACGTGATGCCGCGGCGTCCGCTCTTTCACCAGCGCCAGCGCACCAGCCTATACCGCGTGTTCTTATTGGTGGTTCTGATCCTGGCCGCCGCCTGGTTCGCCAGCCAGGTGGACAAGGGGGCCATCAAACGTCCCTTCCTGCCGACCCCCACGCCAACGCGCACGGTACGCTCCTTTGCCCTGGAAGGGGAGGCCTCCTTCGCTGCCGGCAAGCTCGAAGAGGCCATCGCCGCCTATCAGGAGGCTGCCAGGGTCGAGCCGTCCAACGCCGAGGTGTGGGCAAAACTGGCCCGCATCCAGACCTATTCCTCCAACCTGTTGACCACCGACGCCCAGCGCAAGGCGCGCCTGAAGGAAGCCCTGGATTCGATCAACGAAGCTGTAGTGCTTGCCCCGGATGACAGCACGGTTCACGCCATGCGCGCCTTCGTGCTGGACTGGAATTCCAACCCCATCCTGTCCGGCGACCAAGCACAAGCCCTGCTCCTGGAAGCTGAGCGGGAAGCCCTGAAAGCCTTGCAATTGGATAACCAGAACGTGCTCGCCCTGGCTTTTTATGCCGAAATCCTGGTGGATGAGCAGAAATGGTCGCAGGCCGAACAAGTCATCCTGCAGGCCGTTCAGCGCGACTCAAGCCTCATGGACGTGCACCGCGTCTACGCCTACGTGCTCGAATCCACCATGCGCTACCGGGAGGCCAAAGAGGAATATCAAAGGGCTATCGAGATCACCCCGAATCTGACATTCCTCTATATCTCTGTCGGCCACAACTACCGCCGTCTCGCCTTTGACAGCGATATCACCAGCCAGCGCAAAGAACTATATAACCTCGCCTTGGAATACTACACCAAGGCCGCCCGTATGAACGAGCAATTACAGATCAACGATCCGATCCCTTACAGTGCCATCGCCAAAACATATGACCAGCAGGGTGAATTCTTCATCGCGGCGCTCAATGCCCAAAAAGCCATCAAAATTGAACCAACCAATCCCGATCTGTATGGCCGGTTGGGCGTCATATACCAGCGCGCCCGTAACTACGAGGGCGCCATACTGGTGCTGAAGTGCACGGTGCGCGGCTGCACGCCGGCCGAATCCTGCGAGGCGCTGGGGGGATGCGCCGAGGGCGAAGAGGGAGCGACCGTCGCCAGCCTGCCGCTTACCGCGAGTTCGGTGGATTATTATAACGTCTACGGCTCCTTGCTGGCCGCGTTGAGCCGTCCCCAGCAGAATTATTGCCCCGAAGCATTGGATGTGCTGGCCGAGGTGCGCGCCGCATTCGGTAGTGACCCGACCATTGCCGGCATCGTGGACGCCGGTGAGCAGATCTGCTACTCGCTGGCCCAATCCCTGGTTCAGACGCCAACCCCTTACTTTACCCCAACGCCGCTGCCCACGCCGCGTCCGTGAGACAAGACTTCCGAAGTCTTCGCGAAGCACCCCCGAAGGGGGCCGAGACTTCGGAAGTCTGATAGGGATTATCAGAATTTCGTTAAAACTTGTTTTTCGCCCTTGACGTGCATCCCGAAGACAAGTATGATAGTATTTAGCACTCGGAAGATAGAGTGCTAAATTGCTGAAACCTTTTATTCCAGGAGGCGAATAATTATGGCACTATCCCTTAAACCCCTCGGCAACCGCGTCGTGGTGGAACCCCTCGAGCAGGAAGATGTCACCGCAGGCGGCATTGTTCTTCCCGAAACAGCCAAGGAAAAGCCCCAGCAGGGCCTCGTCCTGTCCATCGGCCCGGGCGATCGCGACGAAGACGGCAAGCGCATCCCCATGGATGTGGCCGTCGGCGACAAAGTTCTGTTCGCCAAGTATTCCGGCACCGAGATCAAGATGGATGGCAAGAAGTTGCTCATCCTGCGCGAGAGCGACTTGCTCGCGATTGTGCAAGGCAAAAAATAGTAGCCTACGGGCTACAATAATCCCCAAATGGCAGCCGGAAGGCTACCAAAAACATAACTGGAGGAATTGAATTATGGCAGCAAAACAACTTGTATTTTCCGAAGACGCGCGCCGGCGGCTCAAGAACGGCATTGACATCCTCGCCAACGCCGTCGCCACCACCCTGGGCCCCAAAGGCCGCAACGTGTCGTTGGACCGCAAGTTCGGCTCCCCCACCATCACCCACGACGGCGTGACTGTGGCCAAGGAAATCGAACTCGAAGACCCCTTCGAGAACATGGGCGCGCAACTTCTGAAGGAAGCCGCCACTAAAACCAATGACATCGCCGGCGACGGCACGACTACATCCACCGTCCTGGCGCACGCCATCGTGACCGAGGGCCTGAAGAACCTGGCCGCCGGTTCCAACCCGATGCGCCTGAAACTGGGCATCGAGCAGGGTACCGACGCGGTTGTCGAGTCGCTGCGCAAGATGTCGCAGAAGATCGAGACCAAGGAAGAGATCGCCTCGGTGGCGACCAACTCCGCTGCGGATGCCGAGATCGGCAACCTGATCGCGGACGTGATGGACAAAGTCGGCAAAGACGGCGTCGTCACCGTCGAAGAGTCCAAGTCATTGCAGTTCGAGACCGAATACGTCGAGGGTATGCAGTTCGACCGTGGCCACATCTCGCCTTACTTCATCACCGATCCCGAACACATGGAGACGGTCATCGCCGAACCCTACATCCTGGTCTACGAAAAGAAAATCTCCGCCGCGCAGGATATCGTCCCCCTGCTCGAGAAGCTCGTCCAGCTTGGCAAGCGTGAGCTGGTCGTCATCGCAGAAGATGTGGATGGCGAAGCCCTGGCGACTCTAGTGCTGAACAAGTTACGCGGTATGCTGAACGTGTTGGCCGTCAAAGCCCCCGGCTTCGGCGACCGCCGCAAGGCCATGTTGCAAGACATTGCCGTCCTGACCGGTGGGCAGGTTATCTCCGAAGAGACCGGCCGCAAGCTGGAGACCGCGACCATCCAGGACCTGGGCAAGGCCGAGAAAGTGGTTTCCGATAAGGACACCACCACCATCATCGGCGGTAAGGGCGATTCGGCTGCCATCAAGGGCCGCATTGACCAGATCCGCGTCGAGATTGACAAGAGCACCAGCGACTACGACAAGGAGAAACTCCAAGAACGCCTGGCCAAGCTCTCCGGCGGCGTAGCCATCATCCGCGTCGGCGCGGCGACCGAGACCGAGCTGAAAGAGAAGAAACATCGCGTCGAGGATGCCCTCTCTGCCACGCGCGCGGCCATCGAGGAAGGTATCGTCCCCGGCGGCGAGATCGTATTCATCAACGCCGTCTCCGCGCTGGACAAAGTGAAAATGACCGGCGAAGACGAATCCATCGGCGTCTCCATCGTCCGCAAGGCGCTCGAGGCTCCCATCCGTAAACTGGCTGAGAACGCTGGCCAGGATGGCGCGGTCATCATCGAGAGCATCCGCCGCATGGCCAAGGAAAAGCAAAACAAGCACATCGGCTACAACGTCATCACGGGCGAATACGTGGATATGATCAAGGCCGGCATCATTGACCCGCTCAAGGTTGTACGCGGCGCCCTCGAGAATGCTGCCTCCATTGCGGCCATGATCCTGACCACCGAGTGCCTGGTCACCGATGTCCCTGAGAAAGAGAAAGCGCCTGCCTATCCCCCCGGCGGCGGGATGGAATACTAAAAACTGACCTGACCCCCAACCCCCTTCCCGTTTAGTGAAGGGGGTTTCTTCTTTCAGGTATAATCATCGGCAATGACCGCTTCAACGCTGAAACACTTTCTTGCCGGCATTATTCTCCTCACTGCCCTGATACTATCCGCCTGCGAAGTCCCCTTAGGGGGCGGCCCGGCGACGCCGACCGGCACGCCCACGCCCTCCCCAACCCCCCTCCCGCCCACGCCGACC
>MNXK01000121.1 GCA_001872165.1 Anaerolineae bacterium CG2_30_58_95 | reverse complement strand
CAGATGAACGACGCGCACATGTACTGCGCTGAAGACCAGTTCGAGCAGGAATTCATGGGCGTGATTGACCTGTATCACAAGTATTTCCAGCTGTTCGGCATCCAGAAGTTCATCATGCGCCTGTCGCTGCACGGCAAGGAAGGCCTGGGCAAAAAATACGTGGACAACGAGCGGCTATGGTTGAAGACGGAAGACATGGTGCGCCGCGCCATGACGAACGGCGGCGTGCCGTTCGTCGAGGCCTATGATGAAGCTGCCTTCTACGGCCCGAAGATTGACGTGCAGATCTGGAGCGCCATCGGCAAGGAATTCACGCTGGCCACCAACCAGGTGGACTTCGCCCAGCCGGGGCGCTTTGGCCTCGTCTTTATGAACCGGAACGGGGTCGAGGAGACGCCGCTCTGCATCCACCGCGCGCCCCTGTCCACGCACGAGCGCATGATCGGCTTCCTGCTCGAACATTACGCCGGCAATTTCCCGGTCTGGCTTTCGCCGGAGCACGTGCGCGTCATCCCCATCACGGACAACCAGAACAAGTACGCCGAGGGGATCGTCCGCCAGTTGCGCGAGCAGGGCATCCGCGCCAGCGCCGACTTGAGCGCCCAGCGCATGAACGCCAAGATCCGCGACGCGCAACTGATGAAAGTGCCTTACATGCTGGTGGTCGGAGAGAACGAGGCCCAGGCCGGGCAGGTCTCGCTGCGCGTGCGGGACGGCTCGCGGCAGGATAACATTCCGCTGGCCGAGTTCATCGCGCGGGCCAGGGATCGGATTGCGAGACGCGCAAGCGAGTTATAGGAAATCCGAAAAAGACTTCCGAAGTCTCGAAGACTTCGGAAGTCTGCTCATGTCCTACGGTATCCACTGCTGTATTTCCCCCTTCACCTCCGCCAACGGGATGACCTGGCAGGTAAACGGATTGACCAAAACCAAAACCGGGTTGGTTGGTTTATAAGGCTCTACGACGTTGACGATCAGCCATTGCCCACCTGTGCCCGTAAGGGTATCCGGACTCCAGACCGGATGAAACGCAAGCGTATTATCCAGCATGGCAACCAGTTTGCGCTCCGAGCCATCCAGCCGCGAGATAAAGACCGCGCCATCCAGATTGGCCCCGAACAGCCTGGCGTTGAAAGCAATCCACTGCCCATCCGGCGAGAGTGCGCCGCTTGGCGTCTTGATGGTGATGGGAGAGAGCGATTTCGTTTCGCCTGTTTGCAGGTTGTAGGTTTTGAAAACGTGTTCGTACAGGTTGTAGATGTCGCCGACTTGCGCGCCATAGACAATCGTCTGATTATCCGGCAGCCAGCCAATCGGGTTGACGCGCGGCGAACCCGTTTCGATTTTTTGCATGCCTGTGCCATCGGCGTTCGCCAAATACAATCCATCCGGTGGGCTGTAGAATAAAATACGCAAACCATCAGGCGACCAAACAGGGTTCGTGCCGTTTTCAAGCAGAATAGTTTGTCCGTTGTTCAGGTCGAGTATGTTCAGGGAAACATTTTGCGACATAAAGGCTATGTGCGTTCCATCGGGAGAAAGCGCCGGGTAGTAACCATTGACCAGCCCGCGCGGGTCACTGCCATCCAAATTGGCGATGAAGACGTTGATATCCGGCGGCATGGCGTCTGTGGTGAACAAGATTTTTCCGCCCAAGCCAGCGGGAAGCGCTTCGTGCTGACCCTTGACCTGCTCCCATTTTTCAGACGTGAGACACGCCTCGGGCGCGGACGTTGGAATGGGTTCCGTTGTGGACGGCGGATTCCAGGCGACCTGCCACGGACCGTTAATACGATACGGCACATCCGCCCTGATGGTGAAGCGGCGCAGGCCGCTGGGAATTTCCCCATAATTCATCCAAGCCAACTTTTTTTCAGTAAGAGGTCCACCTCCGCCACCCCCGCCAAGAACTTCTATGAGTGGCGTCTGGGGAACATCATCCATGACGTTGATAAAAATGCCGCCTTCGTTATCTTCATAGGTAAACACGAGCGAGGAAGCCCACTGAGGGTCGGTACTCTCCACCAGTTGAGCCGATAACAAGCGGACGGTATGTCCCTCGAAAGTCAAATCGCGGTTGATCTCCCAAGTCTGGCCGATTTGCGGGTTCGAGCCCAGATCGAGTTCGAAGGGGATTTGCGGCGCGATCTGCATCTCCACCCACGAAAGACTGAGCGTGAGCGGCGCAGCAAATGCCTTCTGGTCCGTGCGATAAATCCACGCAACCTTGTTGGGGTCGTAAACGGCGTTGTCCTGCGGCTCGAAGCGCGTTTCCTCGAACGGGATTCGATTCCCGTTGGCATCGGTCATCTTGATCACGGCCATCATGTTGAAATAACCTTGCGCCGGTAGGGTCGCCCCGCTCAAATCCAGACTGCCATACAGTTGATAGCCGCCTTCCACCTCGACGAATTTTTCGAGGGTCAAAGTAATGCCGTTGAGCGTCATCGTATTGGACAGGACAGGCGTACTCGTCACGTCTGCGGCGACGGGATTGGTCGCGGCGGGAGTGGAAAGTTCGATGACGGGCGCGACCGTCATATCGGGCGGCGCGGGCGCAAAGCGCAATGGAATTTCCCAATTTTCGGGGAGCGCGCCCGGCCGGGTGAAGCCAATGCAATCGAAGGTCAAGACAGCCTCATTTACGTTTGCGGGAATTGATCCATACTCAAGACGATTTTCATAATGGGTCCAGCCGCCCGCTCCGATATAGCCGCCTTCCAAAAGCGTTCCATCCGCCAGGCGTAGATTTGCAAAGCCCATACAGCCAATCGATTCGTCGGTGGGATAAGCATTCCTCGGCACGCCCTCGACTTTCACGAATATCACCGTTTTATCTGCGCTGAGCACAGCATCAGTGATAGTGATGGTCACGCTCTCGCGCGTCACGCTGACCGGCTCCGCCAGCACGCGAATAGGCGCGCTCTGGTCAATAATCCCCACGCCGGGGAGGTAGCCCAGCGATTTGCCAACGGCATAGACCACGCCGGTCAACAACGCCAGGGCGAGCAAGAGAATGAATAGCGCTAAAGCGGGTCGGGCGCGCAGGGTTTGCATGAGAGATTTCCTTTCTTCGATACGGGCTGCAAGGCGCGGCCAGAGATTTGTCGTTTCGGGGACTTGCCGCGCAGCAATTCCTTCGAGAGCCTGCTGGAGGCGTTCTTCGCGCGTCATTCTTCCACCTCCTTGCGCAGCAGGGCGCGCAACCGCGTCCGTGCCGCATTCAATAGCCACTTGACTGTGCCGGGAGCGGTTTCGAGTTTGGCGGCCATCTCTCTTTCACTCATGTCCAGGAAATAGCGCTGGACGACGACGACGCGTTGGCGGGGAGATAGACTTTGCATGGCATTCCAGACCTGACGCTGGAACTCAGCCGATTCGACCTGTGCTTCGACGGATTCGTCTGCATCGAGCAGGTCTTCCCACTCTGCTCCCTGCGGGGTTTCCCACACCGTCTTTTGGGCGGCCTTGACTGCCGCGTGGACTACGCTGCGCAGGAACCAGGGTTCAAAGGGACGGGTTGCGTCGAAGGTGCGGATGGCGCGGTAGATTTTCAAAAAAGCCTCCTGCACCACATCCTCGGCCAGTTCCGCATCGCGGGTGATGAGGTAAGCCGTGCGCACAGCTTTGACCTGGTAATGGTGTACTAAAATCTCCAGACCGCCGACATCGCCGCGTTTCAAACGCTGGATGGCTTGTTCTTCGTCCATCTTCCTCCCGGAGATGTTCTTCGATGAGCGCTCACACTGTATATAGCCGATGATACCCGAAAAGGTTGGGCATTGGACGGTGGACTACAGACCATAGTAAAAGGCGGAGGGTTTTGCAACCCTTCGCCTTTATCGGCACCAGCCACCATCCGTGGCCCATTGTCTTTCTGGCTCTCGTCAGAATGGTGGGGCTTTGAAATCCTCCGGCGATTGAAATCGCAGCGACAAGGACGCGAAGCCTGCCTTCGCAGTCTGTTTTCCCTGGCCTAGCCCGCCAGGGCAGGCGGTCGCCGAAGGGCGACTTGGCGCTCCCGTGGGTGCAGTTTCAAACTGCTGTTCCCCACAAATCTGAAGAGAACCATCTTTCTCTAGGAGGGTACTGAAAAAGTACCCCAGCACCCTCCTCAAAAGCGGAATTATCTGGTAAGCTGGGGGCAATTCCAACCCCAGGAGAAAAACGCCATGCTTGGATGCCGCAAATCACAAACCAGCTTCTTCGATGCCATCCGCCTGCCCCATCCCGTATCACCGGACTCGTTCTACGGGCGCATGGGCAGCCTTTCGGGCCAGATGTTTCGAGACGAGGACCTGGCCGAATTTATTGTCCGAGCGAAGGAGCGGATTTCAACCCGCTCCAGCCAGTTCTAAACCAGACCAAAGAGAAAAAGGCCGAGGGCAATTTCTTCCAGCCTCGGCCTTTTATTGACGATTCGCCGCCGCGCGCGACGTTTGCCGCGTGAGCAGTTGTTGCCGCTCATTTATCTCTGTTCGTAGGTTGATACATATGGGTAAATATGTTGTCCACCATAAGCAAAATCATGTTTTCCCAAACTCCAATATCGGCTGATACCGCTACAGCCTCTATAATATACATTTGCGGCAGTGTTGTAGTAGGAGGACATCGTTCTATAGTCACCAGGATATTGATTCCAATACGCCCAAGTATAGGTTGATGGACAATATTCCCCAATTGTCCAATATGTGTAACCTATGATGTTTATATTTTGAGCAGCTCCACTGTGCAAGTCAGTACTCCACATATAGCCACCAAGTCCAACCCATTTGAATGCATGAACATTCACCCCACCTACTGTACCATACCAATCACTCTGGGATGCGAGGACACTGGCGGTAAGGAAACCAAGTAAGATGGATGCAACAAGTATTGCGAATACCAATTTCGTTGTTCTCTTCATTTACTTACCATTCTTTCTTTCTCATCAAGGTAACTTAAGGCCTCTGTTGTCGGAGACTCAATTGTGATTTCTTGTATCACACGGCTAAAAACCCGACTTGAGCCATCTTCAAACCAGAACATAGTTTCTTTTGAAATTAAATAACCAGTGACGCTATCAAAGGTGGCGCGCGTTTCGGCGCTAACAGCAGGTTTGCTATAGGCATCACCCTTCATAGGTGTGTCAAATTTGTCAAGAATTGTGACTTGCACACCCGGGTGTCTATTTGGCAACGTGATATTCACCAATTCGGGTTTCTTTCCAAATGTCTCAAGCCACATTAAATCTCCCAAAAAACCGCCGTCCAATCCTACAAGATTAAACTGTTCTTGAGCGCCAATTTCATCTGTTGCTGAGTTCCAACCCGTGCCGTTGCTACTGACCCCAACCTGTACCACTTGGCCATCTGTAGTTCGCATAATGGATACCGTTTCAATAACCAATCCTTGATCGTTTACATGGTACCACGTGTCATTAATTTGTTCGTTAGGGATGGCCATCCCATTCGGCAACACACCATTATTTGGTAAGTCTGTGTCAAATACCTGCCTTTCCTGTATGTGAAGCCAAGTTGATTTGATTTCACTTATAGATTTAGCATTTAGATTTTGTATCACCTGTTCTACTGATGCGTTCGAGACAGGCAGTGGAGTGGGGGCATTCACGCTTGGGACAGGCACTGAAGTTGTGGTATTCGCATTGGAGACGGAAATTGCCCTCAATTCGCTTTTTGCCGCTACTGGATGGGCATGAAACTTATTTGTTAAACCGCTCCCCCCTCCAACTAATCCAATGGCAAATCCGATGAACAAAGAAAGAAACAACAAATGTTTTTTCAAGGCCTTTTCCTTTCAGTAGGGTTTATTCAGAATAAAGGCGTGAATATGATAAAACAGTCCAAACCAACCACAGCGAAGCAATTTTACACGAATATCCTGAAGCTTGAAATTATCCAGGCTTTCATGGGCATTCCGGCGGAAGCGTTTTGGCGAATTGTAGATACCGTCACGTTGAAGATTCCAGAATTCGACGATATACGGATTAACCCAGCCAGACATTTATCGGGACTTTCGACGCATTTTGCCGGCAATTCAATTTGTTTTGCCAGGTATTCTTGATAAGATTGTAACAGGGGGGGGATTTTTGTCAAGAGGAATGTTCCGATGCGATTACGAACATCATAGCGCGACTTCCAGCCGCAACCAAAAAGATTCACCCTCAAAGAACGGGGGTAGGCCGCGAAGAAGC
>MNXK01000181.1 GCA_001872165.1 Anaerolineae bacterium CG2_30_58_95 | reverse complement strand
ATCAATAGACCTCTTGCAAAAGTCTCCAGGATTTTGTAGAGGCGGCTCCTCGCGAAGCACCCTGCGGGTACGCCGCCGAAAGACGGGCATGGGAGCCCGTCCCGCAGAAATTTTCATCATAGGCTGGCACTTATGCAAGAGGTCTAATGATCAATATCCAGGAATGCCTCGACGACTCGTGGATCAAAATGCGTTCCAGCTTTTTCCCGGATGTAGTCGAGAGTCTGTTCTTTCGACCATGCTGTACGATAGGGACGGTTTGAAGTGAGGGCATCCCAAACATCCACAACCGCAAAGACGCGCGCCGAGAATGGAATTTCACTTCCCTTCAATCCGCGAGGATAACCTTTACCGTCCAATTTTTCATGGTGGCAATAGGGTATATCAATCGCGGGTCGTAGATATGTGATCGGCAAAAGGAAATTGTAGGCGAATACGGGATGCTGGCGCATTATTTCCCATTCATCTTTAGTCAGCGGCCCAGGCTTTAGCAGGACACGATCAGGTATAGCCATTTTTCCGATGTCATGTAACAATGCGCCGTGATGGATATGAGTTAGCTCTTCCCCGCTTATCCCTAGTTCGTTCGCCAATTGGATAGTAAGCTTAGCCACGCGAATCGTATGGCCTTCGGTCTCCTCATCGCGTAAATCCAGGATGTTAGACCATCCTTCGAGCGTCGTATCGTATGCAAGCTCAAGCTCTTTCATCTGCCTTGCATTTCGGATGGCCACCGCTGCTTGCGAAGCGATAATGGATAGTATCTTCTCATCGGCCGAGGTGAACACACCCTTTCTCTTATTCAGGGCCTCGAGCACGCCTACGCCTTGATTTTGAATCCGCATTGGCACACCAAGCATTGAATGGGTGTGAAAATTGACATGTTGTGCAGCAACGGCAAAGTGGCGCGGATCTTTTTCCACATTGTTTAGAATTAGAGGGGTATTCTCCAGAAAGATCTTGCCGGCCAGGCTTTTTTTCAAGGGGACGGGGATTTCAGATAATTGTATTGGATCGGATGCCGAAGAGGCCGCAAAGAAAAGATCGGATTTTACCGGGTCATAAAGCAGGATAGAAACAGCCTCACACTCCAATACTTCTGCCGCCGTCTGAATAATGTATGTAAGTATTTTGTCCAGATCCAAGGTTGAATTGAGCGCGATACTGATTTCGAGGAGGCGCATCAGGCTGTCAGTTTTAAATTGAGATTCAACTTTTTTTTGAGGCATCTTCTTCTAAATCCTTTCATAACTTGAGGTCTCAATTAAACCCTCGGCCCCGCCTCCACTACCTCCCTCGGCGTATCCGCCTCGAACTTCTTCATATTATCAATAAAGCGCGAAGCCAATTGCTTGTACTTCTTCCAATACTCTTCCTCTTTGCGCCAGGATTGCGCCGGATAGAGGATCTCTTCCGGCACCTCCGGGCAGGTCTTGGGGACTTCAAAGCCGAAGACCGGATCGGTGTAGTATTCAACTTTTTCCAATGCGCCGGAGAGGGCGGCATTCAATAGATTGCGGGTGTGGCGGATGCTGATGCGCTTGCCCACCCCGTACGGTCCGCCCACCCAGCCGGTGTTGACCAGCCAGCACTTGACGCCGTAGCGCTCGATCTTACGCCGCAGCAGGTCAGCGTAGAAAGACGGAGTATGCACCATGAACGGCCCGCCAAAGCAGGGACTGAAGGTGATCTCCGGCTCCTCGCGCAGGCCGATCTCCGTCCCGGCGATCTTGGAGGTGTAGCCGGAGATGAAGTGGTACATGGCCTGTTCCAAGCTCAAGCGGGCAATTGGAGGCATCACGCCGGAGGCGTCGCAGGTCAGGAAGATAATATTCTTGGGGTGTCCGCCGCGCTTCGTGGCGACCGCGTTCTCGATGAAATCCAGCGGGTAGGAGGCGCGTGTATTCTCGGTGATGGAGGCGTCGTCCAGGTCAATGAAACGGGTCACCGGGTCGTAGATCACGTTCTCCAGGATGGCGCCAAAGCGGCGCGTACAAGCGTAGATCTGCGGCTCGGCGGCCGGCGAGAGTTCGATGACTTTGGCATAGCAGCCGCCCTCGAAGTTGAACACACCGTTGTCGGACCAGCCATGCTCGTCGTCGCCGATCAGACCGCGCGCCGGATCCGCGGAAAGTGTCGTCTTACCCGTCCCGGAAAGTCCGAAGAAGAGCGCCACATCGCCATCCTTACCCACGTTGGCCGAGCAGTGCATGGTCATCACGCTGTCATGTAAGGGTAGAAGATAGTTTAGCAGCGTGAATACGGACTTCTTGATCTCACCGCCGTAAGCCGTGTTGCCGATGATGCACAGCTTCTGGGCAAAGTTGAGCACGATGAAGGTCTCGGAAGGCGTCTGGTCAATTTGCGGGAAGGCTTTGAAACCGGTGGCAACGATGACGGTGAACTCCGGGGCATGTCGCCGGTACTCCTCGGCGGTTTGGGGATTGATGAACATGTTGCGGGCAAACAGGCTGTGCCAGGCCAGCTCGGTCACGATGCGGACCGGAAGCCTGTACTCCGCGTCCGCGCCGCCGTAGCAATCCTGGACGAAGATATCACGCCCTTGCAGATAGCCCTGCAGGCGGTTAAATAATTCATTGAACTTCTCTGGCGCGAAGGGACGGTTGTATTGTCCCCACCAGATGTTTTCTTCGGTGGTCGTTTCGCGCACCACGAACTTGTCGTTGGCGGCGCGGGCGGTATGCTTGCCCGTGTTGACGATGACCGGCCCCATGTGCGAGACATGGCCCTCGCCGCGAAAGATGATCTCTTCGTACAGGGCCTCAGTCGGCAGGTTCCAATAAACTTTGCGCAGGTTGCTGAGGCCAATATTATCCAGCCCGTAATCGCTGCGGATGGCCGCTGCCTGTCCCTCGGCGGGAGTTTTGATGTTCAAGATATTGTTCATAACCTCATCCACTGATCACTGAACACTGATGACTGCTCACTGGTTATAGCCAATCCCTCACCAGCTTCCTATCGCCAATGTAGATTTCGCTCGGCGCGTTGGGATCCAGCGCCCACTTCATGCGCTCGATGCCTTCAGTGATATCCTTCACGCTGCCGGCATAGCTGAGGCGTAAGTGGCCTTCCATGCCGAACTCGCGTCCCGGAACAGTGACCACCAGGGTACGTTTGAGCAAGAAGTTCGAGAGTTCCACTGAATCCTTGGCCACGCTCTTACGGACATAAGCGCGGAAATCGGGCAAGGCATAGAAGGTGCCGCCCGGCTTGACGCAATGCACATCCGTGAAAGAATGCAGTTCTTGCATCAGCACGTCGCGATTGTTCTGTATGCTCAGGCGCAGGCTCTCGACGACGCTTTGCATCCCCGTCAGCGCGCCCTCGGCCGCGGCCTGCATCACCGGTGAGACGCAGGTGGTGGTCTGCGATTGGACGTTGATCATCACCTCGACCATCTTCCGGTTCGCCACCACCCAGCCGATGCGGAAACCGGTCATGCCGTAGAGCTTGGCCACGCCGTTGACCACGATCACTTTCGTGTTTTCGGCGTCCTTATTGGTGAATTTGTAAGCCGGTGCGGGAACGCGGCCGTCGAAGACCAGCTTATGGTAAATGTCATCACAGATGAGATAAATGCCCTTGCTTTCGCACAGTTCGACCAGTTCTGCGATCAGCTCATCGGGATAGACCGCGCCGGAGGGATTGTTTGGGCTGTTGACGATGATGGCCTTGGTATACGAGCTAACCGCCCGCTCGATCTCCTCGAAGCTGGGGACGAAGCCGCCGTCTTCGGGTGTGACGATGACGGGGATACCCCCCACCATCCTGATAATCTCAGGGTAACTCACCCAATAAGGCGCGAGCACGATGATTTCATCTTGCGGGTTGCATAGCGTAAATATAATATTGAACAGCGACTGCTTGGCCCCCTCGGAGACGATGACGTTATATGGCGATACGATCCGGTTGTAATTATCTTCGGTGTAGCGGATGATCGCTTTTTTCAGGGAAGGCAGGCCGTCCGTGGGTGTGTACTTCACGTCCCCGCTGCTCAACTTGGCCGCCGAACTCAAGATGGCGGTAATGGGGGCTTTATTCTTGGGTTCGCCGATCCCCAGGTGGATGACCGGCTCGCCGCGCTCGCGCAGCAGGCGGGCTTCTTCGTTCAACCGCAGCGTCGGCGACTCGGCGATCGAACAGGCAACCTGGCTCAAACTCATGGCGCTTCTCCTGTCCTGCAAAAGTGACGAAAATTCTGGTCAGGAAGCCTGACCAGAGTTTCGTCGTGTGTTCTTAGTATTACAGCGCAAGGTTCAATAAAACCTACTCAAATTGTCACCCTGAGGGAGCGTTCTTCCCTGCACCGAACGCAGGACGGTGTGCGACCGAAGGG
>MNXK01000180.1 GCA_001872165.1 Anaerolineae bacterium CG2_30_58_95 | reverse complement strand
TCTTCGCCGACTTCAGAGGGGGCAGTCAGGTCGCGGGCCTGGGCGAGACGCTGCGCCAGGTCGGGGGGCAACTGGCTGCGCTCAACCAGTTCAGCCTGGATAAGGCGCGGGGAGGGTAAATCAGCAGCGGGGTCGCGGTCAGAATGCAGGGCCAGGAGCGAGGTCAGGCTCCAGCCGAGGGCCTCGCGCAGAGGGCGGGTCATCTCTTCGGGGAAGCCGCCTTTCAGCAAGACATCCGCCAGGGCGAGGCGTTTCTCGGCGAAGGCAAGCCCCTCGCTGGCGCGCTTGCGGCGGGATTCCAAGAGGGCAGAGTCGCTCACCGGCGCGGCGGGCAGGCTGACGGCGTGGTAAGCAACTTCCTCCGGGGCTGGTGCGGCGGCCAGGGCGGGGATAAAGGTTAAAAGGGCGCGAAATCCCTCTGAGTCCATCAAGTGCAAGGCGGGCGGATTTTCGACGTAGTGTTCGGCAACGACGTTCTCCACCGGCTGGCGCAGGTCAGCGGGCGCGCCGGAGACGACAACCAGGATGCCTTCGCCGCTAACTCCAGGCATGGGCGGGACTTTGCGCACGAGTAGGATTTTGCCGGGGAGGCGGTCGAGCAGCAGGGCGGCGAAACCTTTCAGGGTGGGAAGGGGCAGGGGAGGGGCCTCGGGTGGCGCGGCAGCCTCGGCAACGGCAGCCGGCGTAAGGTCCAGTTCGATTTCGGCGGGTGTCTTGAGAATTTCGCCCAGTTTCTGGAGCAGGCTTTGTCCCATATCCTCGAATTTGATCGCGCTGGGAGCCTCCTCCGCGCCAAAGACGCTGGCAAAAACGTTCTTCTTGGCAGCCAGCGTGTCCAACATGCGTTCCTCGATGGTGTCTTTGGCGATCAGGTTGATGACCTGCACCGAGGAGAGCTGGCCGTGACGGTGGGCGCGGGCAATACGCTGTTCGAGCACGGCGGGATTCCAGGGCAGGTCGAGGTTGATGACCAGGCTGGCAGCTTGCAAGTTCAGTCCGACGCCGCCCGCATCGGTGGAAAGAAAGACGCGGCAGGCGGGATCGTCGAAGAATTTCTGGATGAGATCGCCGCGTTTGGCGGAGGGCACGTCGCCGGTCAGCTTGACGTAGCCCAGGCCGACGCGCTGGATGATGGGTTCGGTGAAGGCCAGCATGTTGGCCCACTGGCTGAACACGATGGCTTTATGGCCGTTGGAGGCGATTTCCTCGGCCAGGATTTCTCCCAGCTCACCCAGTTTGGGGCCGGTCTTCTCGCGGTCTTTGGGCAGGATTTCCTTGTCGTGCAGGGCCAGGGCGTTGCAGATGAGGCGCATTTTGATCAGGCACATCAACAGGATTTCGCGCTCTTTGGGGGTGAGCGGCATGCGCTGGGCTTTAGCGATAAGCTTGGCAAGGTGCTCGCGGAATTCGTTGTAAGCTTGCCACTGCGGGTCGGTCATTTCGACGAAGAAGTTGTTGTCGGTGCGCGGAGGCAGGTCTTTGAGCACTTCGCCGCGGGTGCGGCGCAGCACGTAAGGGGCGATGAGGGCGCGCAGTTGGTCAAGGTTTTTGTAGCCGAGCACTTTGTATGTGCCGCTGTCGCGCTTTTCCAATTCGTAGAAGCGGTCGTTGAAGTGCCAGAGCGGGCCGAGGATGCGCGGGTCGAGAAATTGAAAGATGCTGTAGAGTTCGTCTATGCGGTTTTCGAGCGGCGTGCCGGTGAGGACGAAGGCATAGCGGCTGGGCAGGGCCTTGACCATCTGTGCGGTCTTGGCGCGCCAGTTCTTGATGCGCTGGGCTTCGTCGAGGATGATGAGGTCGGGGCGCAGCTTAAGTAGCTCATCCTGATCGCGGCGCACCAGCTCGTAGTTGATGATCTTGAAAAAGCCCTGCTCGTGATACAGTTTGCGGCGTTCGAGCAGGTTGCCCTCCACGACAGTTACCGGCAGCGAGGTGAAGCGGCGGATCTCACGCGCCCACTGGTGCTTGAGCGAAGCCGGGCAGATGACCAGCACCCGCTGGATATCGCGCATTTCCTTGAGCAGGGCTGAGGCGGCGATGGCCTGGACGGTCTTGCCCAGGCCCATGTCATCGGCCAGCATAGCTCGGCGGCCAAAGGCCAGGTGCATGGCGCCCTGTTCCTGGTAGGGATACAGTTTGGTGGAAAGCACATCGAAGTTGCGCTGTCCGCGCTTGACCTGATCAAGGAACCATTCCTTCTGCTGCTGGACCTCCTCGCGGTCTTGCAGCAGCGCCAGGTATTCGCGCACCGACTCATCCACGCGCACGAGGGGACGCTCGCGGGCAGGCAGGGCCTCGACGGCGGCAAACAGGGAGGGTAAAACTTGCAAAGGCGCGCCCGCCAGCAGGCCGGAAGGGTCGAAGTAGCGGGTGAGCAATTCCTGGATGGCGGGCCGGTCAGGCTGGGGCAGGGCGAGGCGCACAGTCACATCCAAGCCGTAATGAACGTAGATCTGCGTGCCGCGCGGACGCTCGGCAACCAGTTTTTGAAGCTTCTCGCCATGCGCTTCCTGGAGGTAAATCAGCACGCCTTCAATGTGTTTGCAGGTGCTGATGAGATTTGTCTTGTAATCGGGGCAGGTACAGGAATTTTGCATTTCGTCCAGCGAGCGGATTTCGACGCGATAGGTCCGCCCGGAGACCGCCGATTTAACCTCGAACAGGCTGAAGACGGGATGGCTGCCTTTATTGGCAATCTTGAGAATCTCTTCACGCGCCCGCTCGCGGCGGCGCTCGACTTGGACCTGGATGTCGGTGGGCATGGGAAGCCTCCAAAGGATTTACTGATGGGAATGAGAATGAGTTTCGCTAATTATACTTGTTCTAGAAATGGGTGGTTCCCCTCTTTGGTGCAGTTTTCGAGCTAAATTCAAGAGACTTCCGAAGTCTCGAAGACTTCGGAAGTCTAATACCTCTAATACCACACATTTTATTAGTACAATATATTGATTTTAATCCATAAACACACTATAATAATGGTTGTAGCGTGAAATTGCTTTGGAGGAGATCTTACTATGCCCAATCCTCTGCACTCAGGTGGTTCCCACGCCGGGGCAGTTCAGCACCATCGCCGCCATTGGCGAACTCTGACGGCCGAGTCTCAGATTGCCGCGCCAGGCGCATCCACTACTACCGAAGTTGACGTGGGCCGTCGGTTGCGGGAATTGCGCATAGAACGCGGCCAGTCCATCCGCGCCCTGGCTGAAAAGAGCGACTTGAACGTCAACACGCTCAGCCTGATCGAAAACGGCAAGACCTCCCCAAGTGTCAGCACGCTCCAGCAGCTTGCCCAGGCGCTCCAGGTTCCCATCACGGCTTTCTTCGAGATCGAACCGCCTCAAAAAAGTATCGTGTACCAAAAAACTGGCCAACGCCCGCGAGCCGTTTTTTCGCATGGGACACTGGAAGACCTGGGCGCTGGGCTTACGCTGCGCGGAGGCCAGCCGCTCCTGGTCACGCTGGAGCCGGGCACCGACAGTGGGCCTGCTCCGATCGTTCATACAGGACATGAATTCGTCTACTGCCTGGAAGGGCGCCTGACTTATACGATCGAAGACCAGAGCTATCTGCTTGAACCGGGCGACAGCCTGCTCTTCGAAGCCCACCTGCCGCACCGCTGGCAGAACGTGGGCGCAATCCCAAGCCGTTCGCTGTTGGTGCTTTGCCCTTCCGACGAAAACGACCGCCCGACCGAACAGCATTTCACGCCGGAACCGGCCCACATCGTTGCAAAGTGAGAGGTGAGCCGCATGATCACCTTCGGTAACCTGTTCGGCAACACCTTCGACGCTCTGTTGAGCCGGTTGGCAGGTAAACCGGCTGCCGGGAGCAGCGTTTGGAGTGAGTTGGGCGTTATCCTGGGTGGCTTTGTGATTGTTCCCTTTGGAATAATCAGTCGTCTGTTCAACCGGCTGCGTCCCAATGATGATCAGCCAAAATTTGACATTCAAAACAAGGAGATTCGTTCATGAAAATCGCTGTAATCACCGATGATGGCAAGACCATCAGCCAACATTTTGGACGGGCACAATACTACCTCGTTGCCACCGTCGAAAACGGAAAGATAGTGAGCCGCGAACAGCGCGACAAACTGGGTCATACCTATTTTGTGAACCAGCCGCATGAAGAGGAGCAGCCCGGCCAGCCGCATGGCATGGACGCCGCTTCGCACAATAAGCATTTGCAGATGGCCAAAGCCATTGCCGATTGCGAAGCCCTGCTCTGCCGCGGCATGGGCATGGGCGCCTACGAGAGCATGAAGACACGCGGCATTCGCCCGGTGGTCACCGATATCGCCTCGGTTGACGAAGCGGTGATGGCCTATGTTGAAGGCAATATCGTTGATCAGGTAGAACGGCTGCACTGAGTGAGTCCCATGTTCGAACGGGAAACGATCAGGAGGTAGATGTGTTCATCCAGGTCAATCAGGAATTATGCGACGGTTGCGGCGTGTGCGTGGAGGCATGCCCCGTTGGAGCGATTCAACTTGTGGATCAGCGCGCCGTGATTGACGATGCTCTGTGCACGCAGTGCGAAGCGTGCATAGAGGCCTGCCCTAACGAGGCTCTCACTGCTCTCTCCGTACCGGCCCGCAGTGCGCCAATCGTGGCGCTGCCTGCGGCTGAATCCCGCATAGTCCCTGCCCGGGACCAGGCAGCGCTGCTGGAAACGGCGGCCCCTGCCCGCGGTCTTGCGCCGCTGGCCGGAGCTGCGCTGGCATTTCTCGGGCGTGAAATCGCCCCGCGCCTGGCCGACGCGCTGATTGCCGCGCTGGAGCGCAGACTTGCGCGGCCCACAACGACCACTATTGCCCCGGCATCTTCGTCTTCACGGAGTCCCACAGCAAAGAACAGGGGCGAGAGGAAACAAGCCCGCTATCGCGGCGGGCGCGCCGATAATGGTTGGTAAGTCACCAACCATAATAGAAATCACAAAGAAAGGAGGTGAAGGATATGCCTGGAGGAGATCGTACAGGTCCGCAGGGTGCCGGCCCGAGAACCGGGCGCGGCATGGGCTACTGCAGCGGCTATGACCAGCCCGGTTTCGCCAATCTGGCCCCCGGATTTCGAGGCGGGTTTGGCTTCGGACGCGGGGGAACGGGACGCGGCTGGCGGCATCGCTACTATGCCACCGGCATCCCGGGTTGGGTGACGCCCACACCGGAGCAGGAAACCGCTGACCTTAAGGCCCAGGCCGATTGGCTGAAAGGGCAACTTGATGCCATCCAAAAGCGCATCGAGGAACTCACGTCGAAGTAATCCGTACGC
>MNXK01000203.1 GCA_001872165.1 Anaerolineae bacterium CG2_30_58_95 | reverse complement strand
AGGGAGAAGAGGAAGAACTCAAAGGAGGGGAAAGCGCGCCGCGCCAGGTTTTCCAGCAGGGCGGCGCGTTCGTCATCGCCCGGCGAGACGAGGTAGCGCCGCCGCCTGCGCCGCGCGGGAGGCAGGCGGATGGGTTCTGGGGTGGGTTCTTCCGGGAAGGGGTTTTCTTCTGTTAGGTTCATTTGCGTAAACTCGCCACGATGCGCAGGGGCTTATCCAGCAATTCGAGGGCCGCAAAGATATCCGGCGTGACCAGGTCAGCGGCCAGCAGGGTCTCGACGGCGACGCCCTCCTGGGACATCACGCAGATGCCCAGGGCGGCTGCCTCGAGCATCCCGGCGTCGTTGGCGCCCTGCCCGATAGCGACGACCGTCTCCGCGCCCAGCCGTCGGACGTAGTCGGCTTTTTGGGCAGCCTCGTCCCCAGGTCCGACGCGCACCGCTTTCAGGTTGAGCTGCCCGTCAATGACGACCTGGCGTCCGTGCGTGTCGGCGGTCAGCAGGTGGACGGTCAAGCGGTCGCGCAAGGCGCTGATTTTCTTGACCAGGCCGTCCAGCAATTGCCCGTCCACGGCCAGCGTGCCGTTCACGTCGGCGACCAGGTGATGCAGTTGCAGGCTGCCGCGTCCGGGAATGTTCAGCTCGATCATGATGTCTATTATACAACAGGGGCAACCGTTCAGGCCAACCCCACGACGGCAATTCTACAGTTGCCAGGGATAAATCATCTTGTCTGTCGCAGGCTGCCCATAGAGACTGACGATCCGGTAGTCGTTTTCGATATTCGGAGACTGGACTGCTGATTTCGGGCGGATGAAGCCGCGCAGCGCAGAAGGTATTGCACGTGGAAATTGGATTTTGGCTTCTATGGGCAGGATGCCTTCCGGCAATCGAATAATGAAATCAATTTCCTTTTTGTCCAGCGTACGCCAATAGCTGATTTGGCCGGGGCCATAACATTTGACCAGTTCGGCAAAGATGCTCGTCTCGAAGACGGGGCCAAGCAATTCCTTCTGCAGCCGTTTCAACCAAAGCATTTGCATCAGGCCAGTGTCATAGAAGAATACCTTCGGCGCTTTGGATAGTTCGGAACGTACATTTCGGCTGAACGGCCGCACGAGCCGGATGACATAGGTTTGCTCGAGCAAGAAAAGGTAACGCTCGACCGTCTGTCGTGCCAATGCACAGGTGTTGGATAATTCAGATATGGTCAGCATGTTCCCGCTCTGTGAGGCGAGAATTTCGAGCAGGCGATTGAATTTGGAAATATCTTTGACCTCGGCGAGATCACGGATATCCTTTCGAACGTAGGTATCAATAATCTGCTGAAGATATTTTTCCTTCAAGCTGAGTCCGGGCGTCAACACGATTTTCGGATACCCGCCGCACAAGCCGTATTCCGCATACAGGGATTGGAGTTCGACAATCTTCTTTCCGGTGAATTTCGCGCCCTCGACAAACGTCACACCTTTGAAAAGCAGGAACTCGCGAAAGGAGAGGGGATAGATCTCGAAATTGACAGTTCTCCCGACCAGTGAAACCCTGAATTTGCTTTTCATCTCGAAACTCGAAGAGCCGGAAACAATCATCTTCAAATAGCGCTGATGGTCCGCAAGAAGTTTCAGGAAAGGGGAAGGATTGGTCAGGTATTGGATTTCATCAATAAATACGAACAGCTTCTTCCCGCTTCGGATAGCCCCGTCCAGGTCGAGGCCCTCTTCCCGGAGGTGATTTAGAAATTCATCTACTCCCTTGTCGAGAATGGAGACCAACCGGCTGTCTTCCAAGTCGAGGTAGAAAGTCGTTTCGCCTTGCTCGCGCAGTTGTCCCTGCAAATAAGCCAGGATGGATGTTTTTCCTACCTGGCGCGCGCCGTGGATGACAATGACATCATCGGTATACAGGTAACGGCCGATCTCGTCAATGACCGTGCGTTTGAAAAGGGTTGCAGCCATCTGTTCCTCCAAAGAAAATAGCAGTCAACCTTATTTTATATCAAATAATATTATAAGTCAACTTATAGTTTTATTGACGCCCGGAATGCTGCTATTGACAAACGTGCCTTCTTGCATATAATAGCTGCATTATTATGGAAAAACGTTGATGAGGACGAGTAAGCGCTGTTACGGCGGTCCAGAGAGCAGGAAAAGGTGTGATCCTGTCCGCACGATGGCGCTGAATGGACCTCGGAGTTGCAGGGCGAAACAGCGGATATGGAACGGATTAGCGGATGCCGCTGGAGTAGCTTGAGCCGGAAGTTGCCACCGTTATCTGGGCATAGTTACTTAGTGATTTAGTTGAATGGTTGTGTAGTTAGAAACTACCCAACTACGAAACTAAAAAACTAGCTAACGAAATAAAGTGAGGCTGGCTTCTATCCCCGTTGCATCACACGGGGATTCTTTGTTAAGGAAGCAGCCTAAGTTGGGTGGCACCACGGATGCGAAAGCGTTCGTCCCATTTGGGATGAACGCTTTCATATTTTATAAGGAGGTCGAAATGAATCTGCAAATCGAATTTGCTATTTCCTTACAACCGCCTTGAAGGGTGTAGTGGCGTTTGTGCATTTGAACGTTTACACGTTTGCGCGTTACCAATTTACTAAATTACTAATCAACCAATCTACCACCCCAAGGAGTTTCCCATGTCTGACCAAACCCGTTTTCTGTTGAACGAAACCGACCTGCCGAAGTGCTGGTACAACGTGATGGCCGACAGTCCTCTTCCGCCTACGCCAGTGCTGCATCCGGTCACCCTCGAGCCGGTCACACCGGATTTCCTCTCGGTACTTTTCCCCATGGAACTGATCCTGCAGGAAATCAGTGCCGAGCGCTACATTGACATCCCGGAGCCAGTGCGAGAAATATACAAGCTGTACCGTCCTACACCGTTACACCGCGCCCGCCGCCTGGAACAGGCGTTGGGCACGCCTGCTCACATTTTTTTCAAGAACGAAAGCGTCTCTCCGGCCGGCAGCCACAAGCCGAACACAGCCATCGCCCAGGCATTCTACAACAAAGCCGCCGGGACGAAAGCCCTGACCACCGAGACTGGCGCGGGCCAGTGGGGTTCGGCGCTCGCGCTGGCGTGCAACTTCTTTGGCCTGGATCTGGAAGTGTACATGGTGCGTGTTTCGTACGACCAAAAACCCTACCGCCGTATCATGATGGAAACTTACGGTGCGCAGGTCTTTGCCAGCCCATCGGAGCGGACGCAGTTCGGGCGCTTGTTGCAAGCTAAAGATCCGGAAAGCCCCGGTTCGCTGGGCATTGCCATCTCGGAGGCGGTGGAAGTTGCCGCGACTTCCGGCGGAGCCAAGAAATACAGCCTTGGCTCGGTGCTGAACCACGTGCTGATGCACCAGACGGTCGTCGGCGAGGAAGCCCTCAAGCAGATGGAGATGGCCGGGGAATACCCGGATGTGATCATCGGCTGCGTGGGCGGCGGATCGAATTATGCCGGGCTTGCCTACCCATTCCTGCGCCAGAATCTGAAAGGGGGCAAGCGCACACGTTTTATCGCCGTCGAGCCAACCGCCACGCCATCCATCACAAAGGGCGCTTATGCTTTCGATTACGGCGATACTGCTAAGATGGCGCCCATCGTCAAGATGTATACGCTTGGACACTCCTTCGTGCCGCCGTCCATCCATGCCGGTGGGCTGCGCTATCACGGCATGGCCCCCAGCATGTCCGCTTTTTGCAAAGCCGGGCTCATGGAGGCTATCGCCGTACCACAACTGACGACCTTCGAAGCCGCCGTGCAGTTCGCCCGCGCCGAGGGCATCGTCCCGGCGCCGGAAACGGCGCACGCCATCCGCGTTGCCATTGACGAGGCGCTGGACGCCAAGGAAAAAGGCGAGAAGCGCGTCATCCTGTTCAACTTCTCTGGCCATGGGCACTTCGACTTGAGTGCCTATCAGGCCTACTTGAGCGGGAAGTTGGAGGATTATGCCTATCCTGCCGAGGAAATCCAAGCAGCCATGAAGGATTTACCGCAGGTTGTGGCGTAGCCATAATGAAGAGCTTTGTGGTGATGGTTCTCTGGCCTGGTCAGAGGGGGACCGCCGCCACAAAGCTCGTTTTTCCTTATTCTCATCGCCCCAAATATCACCACCATGTGCTGGTTTAGGAACTGCGCCCCGCTGGTGGTGCTGCATTACGCCTGGTCGAAAAAAGGCGACCTCTTCCACCTGCGCGGCGACATCCTCCGTCCGCTCGTCTATGGCCTGATCGTGATCCTCCTGCTCCTGCTCCGCCTGCCGCCGGTGCGGAGGGGATTGAGCTTTGGCAGGAGGCGAGCGCAGGTTTTGGCGCGGAAAGTTTTCTATATTTTCAAAAGATCAAGGCGTTTCGATGGTTCGAATGACGATATGCCCCGCTGCCCGCTCGCGTTGATCCGTGTCGAGCGTCACGAGCGGCAGGTCAAGGCGGCTGGCAACGGCGACATAGGTCGAGTCCGCGCCGCGCAGACCGAGTAGCGCTGCAAGTTTGGCGGCTTCATGCAAGAGAGAGTTGTCCATCT
>MNXK01000165.1 GCA_001872165.1 Anaerolineae bacterium CG2_30_58_95 | reverse complement strand
TCAAGACTGACTCGTAGCATCAGCCGTTCATCCATCAGCAGTTCATCCATTTTCGCCATCTTTGGGTCGAGTTGATATTCGAAGGGCGCTCGGGCAAAGAACCCATCATCGCGTGGGTAGGCTATAATCAACATGGTGGCCTCCAGGAGCAAGATGTTGGTGAGATACCTACATCATACTCCAGAGGCCGCCCTATCCATCGGCATCACGCTTCGCTTTGTCCCACCCTTTCATCGGAGGAGAAGGTGGGTTTCCCGACAAGAACTAACTAGCTCCACAAGCAGACCAGCAACACAGTAAAACCCGCCCGCACGGTCCCATTCAGTGAGCATTCGGAAAATCATTGCCCCATAATGGTAGAGTTCACCCGCTAGCGCGAATTCTCCTACGAGGGAGGCAGCAGCGCCTGAGAGTGCATAGCGATATGCGGCCCTATAGCGATGGTAAAGGAAGGGACTGAGGCAGTATGAATCCGCGCCCTCACGGAGTGATTCCACCCTTTTTCGGAACAGTTGGTGCTTCGCAGCCCTGTCCATTGAGCCGCCCTGTGCTAAGCGTCTCCACTCGGCAAGTAGAGATTCATACTCGCTGAGGTACTCGGCTGCCGCCGTTCCGGGTGTGTCGCCCTTACCACGCCTAGGCAACGAGGAAGCGAGCGGAAACTTCTGCTCAAACTCTCGTTGCCACCGCCAGTTCTGGCTCCTTGTCTGCCACCAGACTAAGGCTGCAGCTAGCATTGCGGCAACTATCGCTGCTCCGGCAGCGATCCATGCGGCTATGACTTGTGGATCCACTTACGACCTCCTGGAACTTCGCGATGTTGCTGGATACGACATTGATAGCCGACTTCTCAGGCTGCCTAAAACGATTAAGGATTGATGTGGAGGAAAGGGCGAAAGTCGAGGCTCCGGTTCAACGGGGTGTACAACTGTGATTGTGCGGCTATACAGCTTTCGCCTGCAATGAGTATAGCACAAAAACCCCACTGATTTCAAGTACCGGTGGAATTTTCACAACTTATGCCAGCAGGTGCGCCAGCACAATCCTTACCCAAATCAAAATCAGGATTGCTCCCCCGATAATTTCCATCCTCTTCCCAAATCTCTCTCCCAGCACGTTCCCCAGCCGCAGCCCCAGCCAGGAGACCAGGCCGGTCACCACGCCGATGACCACAGCCGGATACCAGATCGTGACGCCGATAATTGCCAAGCTCAGGCCGATGGCAAGTGCGTCTATGCTCACCGCAATCGAGAGCAGGATCAACGACCAGCCGCGCGTGGGGTCGTTTTTATGCGATTCGCTGCTGCTTCCGAATCCTGAACGAATCATGCGCGCACCGACGAAGGCCAGCAGGGCAAAGGCAACCCAGTGATCATAGGCGGCGATAAAACGCACGACCGTCACCCCGGCAAACCAGCCGACAATCGGCATCAGGAACTGGAACAGCCCGAAGTGAAAGGACAGCCGGAAGGTTGAGCGCGCGCCCGTTGTTTGGCGTAGCGTCCCTACCCCCAGGCAGACGGCGAAGGCATCCATCGCCATGCTGAGGGCGATCAAGAGTACTTCGAGGAAGCTCATGGCTTATGGCTTATGGCTTGTCACGCCCGCGATATGCGATGCACGAGTGGAGGGGTTTGGCTGCGTTTGGAGGCCGCCCTATGTTTTATGCCTGCCAGACTTTAAAGTCCTTCAAGCTCGAGCCGCCGATGAATTCACGCAAAATGGAGTTATCGGGGATCAAATCCGTTTCCACCGGCAAGAACCATTCCAGGAATGCCAGCAGGCGTTTGGCTTCGATGAATTCCGGCGTGCCGTGCGGTACCTGCCGTAGCAGCGGCTCGGCCAGCGGATCTAAAGCGGAAAGTTCGTAAACCAGCGCCGAGTTGAACATCACATCCGCGTTTTCCTGATAGGGAAAGATATTACGCCCCTCGCCGCGCGTCACCGAATCCCAGCGACTGATGGTCTGTTGGGCCGTGTAGCCGCGCTCGCGCGCATCGCGGACAATGCGATGGATCAAGCGCGTGTCGGTGGTCGAGACGCGGTTGTGACGGTCGAGGTTGAGCTGCGTCAGGCAGGAGACGTAGATGCGAAAGGCGCGGCCGGCCAGAGGTCCGGGCAGCAGGCGAGGTTCCAGGCCGTGAATCCCCTCCATAATTATCAACTGGTCAGGGCGCAGTTGGATCACGTCGCCGGATTCCTGTTTCCCGGCTTTGAAATTATAGCGCGGCAACTGGACGGCCTCGCCAGCGACGAGACGCTGCAAATGGTCGCCCAACAGCGCCAGGTCGAGGGCCTCGAGGGCCTCGAAATCGTACTGGCCGTTCTCATCGCGTGGGTTCTTCTCGCGGTCAACGAAATAATTGTCCAGTTCCAGGGCAAAAGGCGAAATGCCCAGGGCAAGGAGCTGGACAGCCAGCCGCCGTGAGAAGGTGGTCTTGCCGGAAGATGACGGGCCGGAGATGAGGATGAGGCGGGCTTGCTCATGGCGGCCGGCGATCTGGCTGGCGATGGAGGCGATGTTTTGCTCGTGCAGGGCCTCAGAGACCAGGATGATCTCACGGATGCGGCCGGCCTGGATGGAGTCGTTCAGCGCGCCGACGCTGTCAATGCCCAGGCGTTCCAGCCACTGCCCGTACTGCCGAAAGGCGGCCAGCAGTTTTGGGTACTCGGGCATAGGCAGGAGCTGGGTCGGCGCGCTGCGCTGGGGATAGCGCAAGGTGAAGCCGCCGTTGGCCTGCAAAAGGTTGAACCAGCGCAGGTAGCCGGTGGACGGCACCATGTAACCGTGATGGTAGTCGAGGTGGTCGCCCAGCCGGTACAGGGTGACGTAATCCTTGCGCCGATGAGCCAGCAGGCGCACTTTGTCGGGATAATTCCGCTTGTTGAAGTACTCGATGGCCTCGGCCAAGGGGAGTATCTGCCGCTCGAAGGGCAGATCCTGCTCGAGGAGATTGCGCATGTGCGCTTCGAGTTTTGCCAATTCCTCAGTAGTCAGCGGCGGATGTCCACTGATGTGGCAGTAGTAACCGCCCGAAGCGACCGAGTGGTCAATGAGCAGGGTGGCCTCTGGGAAAAGGTCGGCGAACGAGACCTCGAGCAGGAAGGTGAGCGAACGGCGGTAGATGCGCGCCCCATCCGCGTCGGCCATAGTGACCGCGGCCAGTTTGGCATCCATCTGGATCGGATAGGTCAACTCGCGCAGTTCAGCGTTGACGATCGCCCCGACGACCGGCGCGGGCAGGGACCCCTCGGCTGCCGCCTCGCGGCCGGACCCAGCAACTGCTTGCAAAAACTCGCCCGCGCTCGCCCCGCGCGGCCCGCAAAGGACGCAGCCATCGGGGAGGTGGACTTCCACTGTGTCGCGGGGTTGAACGGGTCGGATGGGAGATTGTATGCTCATCGTATTCTTCGAGAGGGAAGCGTATTTTATCACCTCTTGGGGGTTATCGCCCAAATATGTTGATGAACATGTGCAGCAGAATTGCTCCGTAGACTCGACCGGTTTTCCAGCGCGGCAGGCCGACGAAAAGGCCGATCAAAAAGGCGGTCAGGAATTTCATCAGCAGGAATGTTCCCCATTGCATATCGGGCCAAGTGGGCCAGATTTTCAACAAGTAGATGTCCATATAACCGAAGTGCCAAATTCCAAACAGGAGAGAGATAATCAGCCAGTGAAATAACCCGCGCCAGCGCCCTGCCTTTTCTTTTTCGAGACTCCCCCAGCCCCATCCCCGGAACAGGAGTTCCTCGAATATGGGGAAAACCACGACTGAGGCGATGTTCGCCGCCGCCAGGTTCGGCCCCACCAGTACTGTGCCTGTGATAAATAAACCTCCAACCAAGATGCCGCCGCTGACATAAGCGGCTTTCTCCCATCGGCGTGCCGTTTTCCATTCCAGCCCCACGCTTTGAGGTGACGGGCGCATTGCCAGCAGCAGTCCCAATCCGATAATAGTGAAGGTGAAGATGTCAATATAAGACCAGATTGGGGAGTCAGTTCTCGTGGGTTTGAGAAGTGAATATGCACCCCAGGTCAGCAGTCCGCGACCAATCTGGATGGCGATGAGTAACAGGAAGAAGTTACCGATTGTCTTAATGGTCTCTCGCCAGGGGGTGGGCTTGGATGTTTCGTTCATATGCCCACGCGTCCCAGCAGTTTTTCCGGCTGGCGGCCGAACTCGGCCAGCGGGATTTCGCCGCGCGTGATGGCGAGGAGCGTATTGTTGAGGGCGCGGTTCACCGGCGTCGGAACGCCGCATTTCTCGCCGTAACGCGCCACCGCGCCGTTGAGCCAGTCCACTTCGGATTGGCCGCGCCCGGAGTGCAGGTCAATGTGAAAGGATGGCATCTTTCCGCCGCGCCCGCCGCCAACGGCTTTCGCCAGAATCGGACGGGCGATGAAGGCGGGGATTTTTACTGCCAGTGCGAGGGCGCGCACCGGCGTGCCAGGCAAATCCACGGCGCGGACACCCTGCGCTTTCATCACCGCAAGCGTCTCGCGCAGCATTGCCATTTCGAGAGAGAACAGGCGCGGGTCGGCAAAAACCTCGGCCGGGGTCATGTCCAGGATGGCGGACGTGGCGTTGGCGATGATATTGGTCAGCATCTTCGACCACTTCATGTCCGCGGCGCGCGGATAGAGACGGGCGTTCAGTCCGGCCTCATCCAGCGCGGCAGCCAGCTTCTCCGATAATGG
>MNXK01000232.1 GCA_001872165.1 Anaerolineae bacterium CG2_30_58_95 | reverse complement strand
CTTGGCCGGGTCTTCAGCATCCAGCGCGGTCAAAACTTCGTAAGCCTCTTCCAGTAAATGCGTGCGCAGGGATTGGTGCGTCTGCTCGCGATCCCAGGGGCAGCCATCCGGGGCGCGCAGGGACGCCACGATCTCCTGGAAGGCCTCGAACGAAGTCCCCTCGCCCAACGGCGGGACGTAGAGCGCGGTCAGCAGGCCGATGTGCGGGCTGCGGTCAATTGCGTAGAGCGGGATTTCTTCGACGATCTCATCTTTCGTCCCGGCGGCATGGACGAGGCGCACCGGATGCTCGTCGGGATAGACGGCATCGAGCGTCATCTTGACCTCAGCGGCCACCATCTGCGAGTAGATCTGGGCGATCAGCACCGGCATGTCGGGTGGGAAAGCCGGGACGTGCTCCTGGCTCAGTTCCAGCGCGTCCATCAAGGCCAGGCGGGGGTACGGGTCGAGGCCGAGGGCAGCGAAAACCGGCTCCAGGAAGGAGAGTCCGCTCACGATTCTCAGCGGCAGGCCAAGGGTCCGGGCACGCTGCGCTATGACTGGACAAGTGGCTTCTGCAACAAAAGGGTCGCCCGGCACGGCGTAGACCACACCCTGCTGGCGCCCTCCCAATTCAAGCACCTTCTCCACGATGGCAGCGTAGACCGCCTCGAAAGATTCCCCTTTTTCATACAGCTCATCGAATGAAAATACCTTGAGCGTAGACGGCAATCCAGCAACGGCAGGATGTTGGCTGGTGCGCAGCCAGATTTCGTCCGCTGAAGATAGCACTTCCCAGGCTTCACGCGTCAGCTTTGACGGGTCGCCGGGGCCGAGGCCGAGGAGAGTTATGCCAGACATAAATACCTCACAAAGGAGTCTCCAACGTCTGGAGACGTTGGACTCCGAGTTAAAGCGTAATGCGTGAAACGTAAAACGTAAGGAACCTCACGTTTACGCCGCACGCACTACTTTCTACTTTCTACGTGTTTACTTGTTTACGTACTACGTGTCTACGTACTACGTGTTTACTTGTCTACGTTTTACGTCTTTACCGCTTCGTGTACGTCGGCGCCTTGCGGGCACGCTTGAGACCGGGCTTCTTGCGTTCCTTGACGCGCGGGTCGCGGGTCATGAAACCGCCTTTGCGCATGATAGGGCCCCACTGGTCGTTCATCTTGACCAGGGCGCGCGCCAGGCCGAGCTGCACCGAATCGGTCTGGCCGTTCACGCCGCCGCCATTGACGTGGACGGTGATGTCGTAAGTCTTCACGTCCTGACCAGCGGCCTTGAGCGGGGCCAGGATGGTTTCGATGTCACCCAGGCGGGTGAAATAGGCTGGCAGCTCTTTCTCGTTGACGGTGAACCTGCCCGAGCCGCTCATCACGCGCACGCGGGCGGTGCTTTCCTTGCGGCGTCCGACGCCTTCGAAATATTGAACAGACATAAGTTCCTTCCTGATTAGGCAACTTTCTGCAAGAACTGCGCCGCGTGCGGGTGCTCCGCGCCGGCATAGATCTTGAGCCGTCCGAGGATGTGTTTTCCCATCTTGTTGTGCGGGAGCATACCCCATACCGCCGAACGGATCACGCGGTCTGGATGCTTTTCCAACTGCTGGCGCAGGCTGATGGTCTTCAAGCCGCCGGGATATCCCGAATGACGATGGTACAACTTCTCGTCCAGTTTCGAGTGGGTTTTGGTGCCGGTCACCGTGATCCGGGCCGCATTGATGACGACCACAGAATCGCCCATCTCGACGCCGGGCGTGAAGGTCGGCTTGTTCTTGCCCAGCAAAATAATTGCGATCTGCGTCGCCAGGCGACCCAAATTCTGGCCGTTAGCGTCCACCAACACCCAGCCACGCTCGATTTCACCAGCCTTAGGATAATATGTTTTTTGCACTTTCGACTCTCCGATAACAACTAATATCATCCGAAAATGTAGATAGGGCTCCCATGCCCTATCATGACGGCGTGCCCGCAGGGTGCTTCGCGAGGAGCCGTCCCTGCATTTTTTAGATAGGTACAATCAAACCAGATTATCATACCGGACTTCGACCAGCGTCAGGCCGCTCGCTGGAGCGAGACCAGCGGGCACGTTCCGGATCCCTCGGCTTACGCCTCGGGACGACGCCTCGGGCCTGCCTTGCAAAACCCTGACCAGAGTCTCCGCCTGAACCCTTCCCTGCCCGGCGGCCACCTGGACGTAGACCAGTCTGCGCACCATGCGGTACAGGAAGGCATCCGCCTGGATCTCGAAGGTCCACTCGTCGCCGTGATTTTGCCATTCGGCGAACAGGACGGTACGCACCGTGCTGCCCCCGGGCTTGGGCGGGGAACCGAAGGCGGCGAAGTCGTGCGCGCCGGGCCATATTTTCGCCAGGGGCGTCAGGTCAGCGACCGGCGGCCAGACCCGCCAGGCGTAGCGTTCCCGCAGCGGATCGCGCACGCCCTGGCAGAACAGCCGGTAACGGTAGCGGCGGGACGTGGCGTCGAAGCGCGGCCGGAATTTCGCCGCCGCGATCTTCACCTCCCGAACAGCCATATCCGCCGGCAGGTTGGCGTTCAGGGCATTGCGCAAATCGTCGAGCGAATGCTGCCAATCCAGGTCGAATGCAGCCACCTGCCCGCTGGCGTGGGTTCCGCTGTCGGTGCGTCCGGCCAGATAGACCGTCCGTTTATCCCAGCCGAGTCTACGCAGAGCCTTTTCAAGCTCGCCCTGCACCGTGCGGGAGCTTGCCTGTCGTTGGCTGCCGACGAAGTCGGCGCCGTCGTAAGCCAGGATGATCTGGTAACGTTCCATGTTAGTGAGCTGGGATTAGAGATTAGAGATTAGTCACTTCTCTCTACTCTCTATTCTCTATTCTCTTTTCTCTACTCTTCAACCAACTCCAACAGCACCATCTCGGCGGCGTCGCCCTGGCGAGGGCCTAACTTCAAGACGCGCGTATAACCGCCGGCGCGCTCCGCGAAGCGAGGCGCAATTTCATCGAACAACTTCTTGACCACTTCGTTGCTCCCAAGCCTGGAGGCCACCATACGGCGTGCGTTGACCTTCTCGACATCGCCAGCATCCTTGACGTTGCGCGCCAGGGTGATCATCCGCTCGGCCTCGCCGCGGATTGCGGCGGCTTTGGCTTCGGTGGTGCGGATGCGCTCGTGCGTAAAGAACTGTTTGATCAGCGTGCGGCGCAGCGCGATGCGCGCACCCTTGCTTCGGTTCAGTTTGTAACCTGATACTTGATGTCGCATTTCTAAGTTACTCCGACTCTTTCTTGACCTCGTCCCGCGTACTTCGCGGGGCTTCGTCCCGCATACTTAGCGGGGCTTCGTCCTTCAAATAGCCCTTCTCGTGCATCTTGGCGCGCAACTCTTCCAGGCTCTTCTCGCCAAAGTTGCGGATGGACATCACAGCCTGGTCGCCTTTATCGAGCAGCTCCAGCACGTCGCCGACGGTGGTAATGCCGGTGCGCTTCAGTGAGTTGAAAACGCGCACCGAAAGATCGAGGGATTCGACCGGCGTCTCGGCTACCTCGCTGGTCAGGCGGGAACCGGCCACCTCTTTTTCGATGGCGATGGTCAGGGTCTCCTCGCTGACGCCTGCAATGTAGCGCAGATGCTCGATGAGGATCTTGGCCGAGCCGCTCAAGGCGTTTTCAGGCGAAAGGGTGCCATCGGTCCAGATCTCGAGCACCAGCTTGTCGTAGTTGGTGCTCTGGCCGACACGCGCTGCCTGCACGTTACAGTTGACGCGCTTGACCGGGCCGAAGATCGCATCCACGGGCAGCTCGCCAATCGGCATACGCCCGCGCTCGTTGGCAGGCGAATAACCGCGGCCGCGTTCGACCATGAATTCGATGTCCAGGCGGGTTTTGGCATTGTCCGCGGTAAACAGGTACAAGTCCGGATTGATGATCTGCACCTCGGGCGGCGCAACGACGTCGGCTGCGGTCACAACGCCCTCCCCGCGCACCTCCAGGTGCATACGGGTGGCGTCCACACCATCCAGGATCAGGCGCAACTGCTTGATCTGCAGCATGACCTGCAACACGTCTTCACGGACGCCTGGTATGTCGCTGAACTCGTGCAGCATATCCGCGATGCGAATGGATGTCACCGCAGTGCCTTCCAGCGACGAAAGCAGTACCCGCCGCAGAGCGTTGCCCAGGGTTACACCGTAGCCGCGCTCCAACGGGCTGATGATGAACTTGCCATAATTCCGAGCCTCGTACTCGCGCTCAATCTTCGGCATGACCATGTTCGTTATACCTGTCACGGTTCACCTCTCCCTGGCGTACAAGGGGTACGCCGTATCCAATAGAGAAAAAAGCTTCGGATTATCGCGAGTAATATTCAACGATCAACTGTTCGTTCAAGTTGCCGTCAATCTCGGCGCGCTCCGGCAGGCGCAAGACGCTGCCTGACAGGGTCTTCAAGTCACGGCTCAACCAGGGCAGCGTGTTGCGCGCCTCGGCCACCGAAGCGAGTTCCTTGAAATAAGTGCTGTCGCGCGAGCCTTCGCGCAGGGCGATCACATCGCCGGCGCTCAAGACCATCGAGGGGATGTCGGTACGGCGGCCGTTGACCGTGAAATGGCCGTGAGTGACGAGCAAACGGGCATGACCGCGGCTGCTGGCGAATCCCAGCCGGAAGATGACGTTATCCAAACGGGATTCCAGGGTTTGCAGCAGCACCAGACCGGTAATTCCACGCCGGCGCAGCGCCGTCTCATAGTAACGGCGGAACTGACGCTCGAAGATTCCGTAGACGCGGCGCGCCTTCTGCTTGGCGCGCAACTGGCGGGAATAGTCCGATTCACGGCCACTGCCGCCGCCTTTACGACCACGGCGGCCGCCCATCGAACGTCCATGCATGCCAGGGGCAAAACCCCGCCGTTCGAATGCACATTTCGGGGAAAAGCAACGCTCTCCCTTCAAGAATAGTTTTTCAGCTTCACGCCGGCATTGTTTGCAAGCCGGCCCTAAATCTTTCGCCATACGTTCTAACCTCTCTCGCTTGAACTAGACGCGGCGTTTCTTCGGAGGCCGGCAGCCGTTGTGCGGCACCGGCGTCTTATCCGAGATAGAGCGCACTTTCATACCCAAGGCCTGCACGGCCCGGATGGCTGATTCCCGCCCTGGGCCAGGGCCTTTGACGATCAGGTCCACTTCCTGGATGCCTATCGCCAGCGCAGCCTTGATAGCTTGTTCGGCCGCCAGGCGGGCGGCAAAAGGCGTGCTCTTGCGCGAGCCTTTGAAGCCCACCGAGCCTGCGCTGCCCCAGGTGAGGGTATTCCCCTCCGGATCGGTCACAGTCACAATGGTATTGTTGAAGGAGGCAAAGACGTGCACCTGTCCCGAGGACAACGCCCGCTTGGCCTTTTTAGCGCCGCTGCCGCGACGCGCTGAACGTACACTTTGAGCCATAAGACCTCTCTAGAACTCCAGATTACTTCTTTCCGCCGCGGCGGCGTCCGCGCCCGGCGACCGTCTTCTTCGGTCCCTTGCGGGTGCGCGCATTGGTGCGCGTGCGCTGACCGTGCACCGGCAGGTTGCGTCGGTGACGGAGTCCACGATAGCAACCGATTTCGATCAGCCGCTTGATATTCAATTGCTCTGCGCGGCGCAGGTCGCCTTCGACCTTCCAGTTCTTGCCAAGGTAGTCGCGGATGGCAGATACGTCGGATTCGGTCAAATCCTTGACGCGCGTATCCGGATTGACCTTGGTGGCGGACAGGATTTTACGCGCCCGCGTTGGGCCAATGCCAAAGATGTAGGTCAGGCCAACTTCAACCCGCTTATTGCGCGGAAGATCAACACCTTCAATTCTCGCCATAGATCACACTATCCTTGTCGCTGTTTATGCTTAGGATTTTCGCAAATGATGAACAATTTGCCTTTGCGCTTGACGACCTTGCACTTCGCGCAGCGCTTACGAATGGAGGGGCTAACTTTCATGATTGCACTTCTCCTTGAACTGCTCCTGGCTTGACAGCCAAAGCTTGGATTATACTTGTTCTCTTATCTTCCGTCCAGTTACCAAATTCGGGTTGGACAAATTGGCAATTTGTCCCACAAAACCGGCAGTTACACGGGTCAAAGGACTGTCAGGATGAGAGGCTCTCCTTCGGTGACTGCGATGCTGTGCTCGAAGTGCGCCGTCAATGACCCGTCAGCGGAGACGACTGTCCACCGGTTGGGCAGGACACGGGTGCGGTGCGTGCCGACCAGCACCATCGGCTCGAGGGCAATGGTCATACCTGCTTCGAGCGGGACGCCCGTCCCAGGCTTCCCATAGTTCGGCACCTGCGGCCCCTCGTGCATCTGCCGCCCGACGCCGTGCCCGGTATACTCACGGGTGACGTGAAAGCCGCGCCCCTCGACGAACTGCTGGATGGCCGCAGAAACGTCACCGGTATGGTTCCCGACGCGCATCTTTTCGATGGCAATGTACAGCGCTTTCTCGGTCACCTCGAGCAGCTTACGGGCGGTGGAGGAAAGCTCACCAATGCCAGCCGTGAAGGAGGCGTCGCCGACGTAACCTTCGACGACCGCGCCGCAATCTACCGAGATGATGTCGCCCTCTTTGAGTTTCCGGTTTCCCGGAATGCCGTGCACCAGTTCTTCGTTGACGCTGGCGCAAATGGAAGCCGGGAATGGCGGGCGACCATAGTGGTAAAAAGGCGAGTAAGCGCCGTGCTTCCGCAGGACTTCCTCAGCAGCCGCGTTGAGGTCTGCGGTGGTGACGCCGGGTTCGATCAATTCTCGAACAGCCGCCAACGCCAGGGCATTGACGCGGCCGGCTTCACGCATGAGGGCAATCTCAGCCGGGTTCTTGACGTTGATCTGGCGCGCCCAATCCATACTACTTGTTTTTTACTGCTCTAGCAGTACTCCGCAAAACCGCCAGGAGGTCGGCGGTCACTTCTTCGACCGTGCGCTCACCGTCAATCTCGGCCAATAAGCCGCGTTGACGATAATAGGCGATCAGGGGCGCGGTCTGTTCCACGTAAACCTGGATGCGCCGCTTGACCGTTTCGGCCTTATCGTCATCGCGTTGGTAAAGTTCAGAACCATCCACATCGCACACGCCAGTTTTCTTCGGCGGGCTGTATACCTGGTGAAAGATGTGACCCTGCGCCCGGCAGGTCCAGCGGCCGCTCAAGCGTTCCACCAGCGTCGTTATAGAGGCGGTAATGCAGGGCACGTGCTCCACTTTGCCGCCGAAATCGGCCAGCATCCTGGCGAGCGCGTCGGCCTGCGCCGGGGTGCGCGGGAAGCCATCCAGCAGCGCCCCACCCTTGCAGTCCGGGCGGGAGAGCCGTGACCGGATCATGGCAATGGTCACGTCGTCGGGCACGAGTTCGCCCTTGTTGATATAAGTCTGCGCCAGCTTGCCCAGTTCCGTCCCGCCCTTGATGTTCTCGCGGAAAAGGTCACCCGACGAAACGTGCGGCAGGCCAGTCTTCTCAGCGATGATCTTTGCTTGAGTGCCTTTGCCGACGCCGGGAGGGCCGAGAAGGACGATGTAAGCAGGCAAAGTACCACGAAGTGGCATAACAGTTTTAACGAACCAGAAGCGAGTCGTCGTAGCCGTGCAATTTCAGCTCGGCGTCAATGTTCAAGAAGGTATCCCGCACCACACCCACGACGATCAGCAAACCGGCTGATGAGACCAGTAAGAGACCGCCACCCTGGGCAATTTGTGGGAATATCAGCCCCAGCAGGAAAGGCAGAATCGCGACGAGACCCAAGAACAATGCGCCCGGCAGGGTAATGCGGCGCTGAACTTTGGTCAGATATTTCTGCGTCAGCGCGCCGCGGTTGACGCCTGGAATTTGCGCGCCCACCTTCTTCAGATTCTCGCCGTAATTCTGCTGCGAGAACAAAACGTCAGTGTAGAAGAAGGTAAAGATAACCACACTAAGGAAGTACAACACCCAATACACCCAGGCATTCGTACCGGCGCCGCTGAAGGTGTTCTGAAGACCTGTCGCAATGTTCTTCACCGTGGCATTCGTGGCGTTGATGAAATAACTGCCCACGATGGCTGGGAATTGGAGGATGGCGCTGGCGAAGATGAGAGGGATCATACCCGCCATGTTCACCATCAGCGGCAGAGTACCCTTGACCGGCATGGACATGCGATTACCGACGCGCCGTCCCGGGTACATCACGGGCACGTTGCGGCGTCCCTGCTGAACGTAAACGATGGCAAAGATCGTCCCAACGAGAGTCACCAATATGATAATCAAGTTAAGCCAGCGGGTTTTCTCATCTACCATCAGACTGGCAAAGTTGGCCGGCATACGGGCGACGATGCCTGCAAAGATGATCAGCGACAGTCCCTGGCCGCGAACGCCATATTCGGAGATCAACTCGCCCAGCCAGATGGCGAACATGGTGCCCGCGACCATACTGAACAACATGGCGATGGAGGGAATGATCCGTGAACCCGACAGACTGAAATTCAGGATCGCCGGCAGGTTGAAGCGAGTCGCATACGAGTTGAAGATATTGATCTGGCCGATGGCAGAAAGGGCAGCCATAGGCACGGCCAGGTAATACGTCCACTTCTCCATCCACTTGCGGCCCTCACGGGGGTCAGCTTCCATCCTGCGCTGCAAGGCAGGGATGATCGGCACCAGGAGCTGCAGGATGATCTGCGCCGTGATGTAAGGGTAAACACCCATCGAGAGCAACGAGAAGCGCGAGACCGTACCGCCAGAGAGCAAGTCGAGGAAGTCGAAGAAAGTACCCGTCGTACCGAACTGGCTGCGCAACTGCGCCAACGCCTGCACGTTGATGCCCGGCACGGGTATATTGGCCGCCAGGCGGTAAATGACCAACAGGGCCAAGCTGATCAGCAGTTTACGGCGGATATCCTGGGACTTCCACAGGTAGCGCCACCCGGAAAATGCGTTTTTCATAGCAGGCCTCCTCGTGAGAACGAGTTATCCAATCAACTCCACGCTGCCGCCGGCCTTCTCGATCTTGGCCTGGGCGCCCTTGGTGACGCGCTGCACGCGCACCTTGAGCGGAGTCTTCAACTCACCGCGGCCCAGGATGGCGACCGGATTGCGCGGGTCGCGCAGCAGGCGGGCTTCGGCGAGGGTCTCAGGCGTGATCTCGGCATTCGCCTGGAATGGGGTCAATTGGTCCAGGTTGACTTCGTTATATTCAACCTGGTGGATGGGGGTAAAGCCCTGACCGCGTATGAACGGTAAGCGGCGGAAGAAAGGCAGGTTGCCGCCCTGCCGGTACAGGTGTCCGCCCGAACCGGCGCGCGCGCCCTGCCCTTTGGTGCCCCGGCCGGCCGTCTTGCCCTGGCCCGCCGAAATACCCCGACCCACGCGCTTGCGGTTTTTCTTTGACCCTGGATTGGGTTTTAGATCATTCAGTTTCATAATTCGCGCCTACTCTTCGATTCGAATCAGATGGATCACCGCCGCGAGCATCCCACGCAATGCCGGCGTATCGGCATGTTCCACGGTTTGGTTCATGCGACGCAAACCCAGCGCCCGGACGGTAGCCTTCTGCGGCTTGGGAAAGCCGATGGGGCTGCGCACGAGCGTCACCTTGATCGTCCTGGCAGCCGTCTTCGCTTTAGCCATTCTTCTTTCTCCTTTCCCAGAACGGCATAAGCTCTTCCACCGGTTTGCCGCGCCGCGCCGCCTCTTCCCTGGGCGACTTGAGCTGGTCAAGCGCCTTGAAGGTGGCCTGCACCACGTTGAGCACGGTGGCGCTGCCCATGGACTTGGTCAGGATGTCGTGCACACCGGCCGCCTCGAGCACGGCGCGCACACCGCCGCCTGCAATAACGCCCGTACCAGGGGAAGCCGGTTTTAGCAAGATGACCGCGCCGCCAACCTTGCCCACCGATTGGTGCGGGATGGTTGTGCCGGAGAGAAAGACTTGACGCATATCCTTATGGGCGCGTTCGGTCGCCTTACGCATGGCATCTGGCACCGCGTTCGCCTTGCCGACGCCCATGCCGACCTTGCTGTGATTATCGCCGACCACCATCGTCACGCGGAACTGGAAACGGCGGCCACCTTTGACCACTTTCGCCATGCGGGCGATCTCTATTACGCGCTCGTCGAATGTTTGTTCTTGTTGTTTTTCGAGTTCCATTACCTGGGATTCCAACATATCTTTCTCCAATCAGGCCCTAGAATTCCAGGCCGCCTTCGCGAGCACCCTCGGCCACAGCCTTGACGCGGCCGGTATAACGGAAGCCGCCCCGGTCGAAGACAACCGTCTTGAAGCCTTTGCTCTTGGCGCGTTCGGCAATTGCCTTGCCCACCAGGCGCGCCGCATCGGTCTTGTTCAGACCCTTCATCTGGGCGCGCAACTCGTGGTCAATCGTCGAGGCTGAGACAAGGGTATTCCCAGCCTGGTCATCAATCACCTGCACGTATATCTCCGATAGACTGCGGAAGACGTTCAAGCGCGGGCGCTGCGCGTTCCCAGCGATCTGCTTGCGGACGCGCGCGTGCCGTCGAATGCGAGCAGCAGAGCGAGATTTTCCAGCCATAGGCTACACCTTCGCCTTTCCAGATTTACCAGCCTTACGGCGGATCTTCTCACCCAGATAGTGCAGGCCTTTGCCGTGGTAAGGCTCCGGTGGGCGCACCTTGCGGATGTTCGCCGCCACCTGCCCAACCAACTCCTTGTCATAGCCACGCACAAAGATCTGGTGTGCCTTGGGGTCGGTATCGAAGGTAATGCCCTCCGGCGGCTCGACTTCCACCGGATGGGAATAACCCATGTTCAGCACCAGGTTCTTGCCGTTCAATTCGGCGCGGTAACCTACGCCCTCGATTTCCAGCACTCTTTCAAAACCGGCGCTCACGCCGTGTACCATATTTGCAATCACTGCGCGGGTCGTCCCATGCAGGGCGCGTTCGGTGGGCGCCTCTGAGGATCGCCCGACCTTAAGCTGGTTATTCTCCATCGAAATGGAGATGGTCGGCGAGAAGGTGCGCTGAAGTTCCCCTTTCGGGCCTTTCACGCACACGTACGATCCTTTGACATCCACCTGCACGCCAGCCGGGATTTCCACGGGCATGCGTCCAATTCGAGACACAGTTCAAACCTCCTGTCTCACCAAACTTTACAGATGAGTTCACCGCCCACACCGAGTTGGCGGGCGCGATGGCCGGTCATGATCCCTTTAGGCGTGGAAAGGATTGCCACGCCGATGCCCGAAAGCACCCAGGGAATATCCTGCTTCTTGGTGTATACACGCCGGCCAGGGCGGCTGACACGTTGCAGGTTGGTCAGGACAGGACGACGCTCGCGGCGCTCGCCGATGTACTTGATGCGCAGCCGCAGTACTTTCTGGCCTGGTTTTTCACCGTCGGCCACCTCGTAGTTTTCCAGGTAGCCTTCTTCCTTCAAAATCCTGGCGATCTCCAGCTTGACCTTGGAATGGGGCATCGCCGTCAATGACTGGCCGCTCATCACCGCATTACGGATGCGGGTCAGCATATCAGCAATAGGATCAGATAAGTTCATGCTTTCACCTCCACCCGCTTACCAAGAAGCCTTGATAACGCCGGGGATTTTTCCATCCAACGCCAATTCGCGGAAGCAAATCCGGCACAATCCGAAACGACGGATGTAGCCACGCGGGCGACCGCAGCGCGTGCAGCGATTGCGCACGCGGTGAGGGTATTTACGTCGCAGCTCACGATATTGCATACAAGTTTTCGCCATAGATCAAGCTTCCTTCCTAAACGGCATACCAAGCAATTGCAGCAGCAAGCGCGCATGGTCATCAGATCCAGCCGTGGTCACGATCGTGACTTCCAGGCCTCTTAGCTTATCAATCTTATCGTACTCGATCTCCGGGAAGACCAATTGATCCCGCAGGCCGAGCGTGTAATTGCCGCGCCCATCGAAAGCATCCGGCGAAACGCCTCGAAAGTCGCGCACGCGCGGCAGGGCGACGTTCAGCAGGCGGTCGAGGAACGACCACATGCGCTCGCCGCGCAGGGTCACCTTGGCGCCGATGATGCGCCCCTCGCGCAGCTTGAAGTTCGCAATGCTCATGCGGGCTTTGGTCATGATCGGCTTCTGGCCGGTAATCTGCGTCAGGTCCGAAACAGCCGCTTCGAGGGCTTTGGCGTTGTCCATCGCCTCGCCCAGGCCGATGTTCAGCACCACTTTCTCAAGGCGCGGCACTTGCATCACATTCTTATATTGGAATGCCTTGGCCAGGGCCGGGACGATCTCTTGCTGGTACTTCTCTTTTAACTTATTCATAATCTCGATGCTCCCAAGGGGCCTAGTCAATCATCGCCTGGCAGTGCTTGCAGATGCGGTGGGAGCCATCCTCATCGCGATGAACTCCGACACGCGTAGGCGTGTTGCATTTCGGGCAGACCAGCTTGACGTTGGAAATATCCACCGGAGCCTCGAACTTGATCCGGCCAGGGTTGATCGTGCGACCCTGGGTCTGTGTCTGGCGCTGGTGCTTGGTGCGGACGTTGATACCCGAAACGACCACGCGGTGTTCATCTGGCAGTACTTTGATTACTTCGCCGCGCTTGCCCTGCTCTTCCAGACGCCCGCTGATTACTTCGATGGTATCACCTTTACGAATCTTGACTCTCATCCTTCACTCCTGAGCGGAGTGCAAAGTCTCCCGACTTTGCACCGAAGTTGGAGACTTCGGACTCCTTATCTAAACAGTATTGCGGCTAAAGCACTTCCGGGGCCAGTGAAACGATCTTCATAAAGCCCTTTTCACGCAGTTCACGCGCCACCGGCCCGAAGATGCGGCTGCCGCGCGGGTTGCGGCCGTCGGCATCCAGCAAGACGGCTGCGTTATCGTCAAAGCGGATGTGGGAACCGTCCTCGCGGCGCCATTCCTTGGCGCAGCGGACGATCACGGCCTTGACGATCTCGCTCTTCTTCACCGCGCCCTGCGGCGTGGCCGACTTGACAGTGGCCACCACAATGTCACCAATGCTGCCATAATGGCGGGTGGAACCGCCCATTACGTGGATGACCAGCAGCTCGCGTGCGCCGGTATTATCGGCAACTTTCAGACGAGTCTCTTGCTGGATCATGGCTATGCCTCCACGAGGGTATCAGCCGAGCGGGTCTCGTGCTTGAGAATGGCTTCCACGACCCAACGCTTGTCGCGCGAGATCGGACGGCTTTCCACGATCTGGACCCGGTCGCCGATCTGGCAGCCCAGCTCATCATGCGCCATGACGCGCTTGCTCGAGTGCACCACCTTGTGGTACAGCGGGTGCTGGAAAGTCCGGGTGATCTCGACCACAACGGTCCTGGTCATTTTATTGCTGGTGACGACACCAGTGATACGACGACGTTGATTCATGCTTCACCTTCCTGTACAGCCGCCCCGGCGCGTTCCCTGAGAATAGTTTCCAGGCGCGCAATATCACGACGCATGATGCGCAGGCGGCTGGTATCGGTCAACTGGCCTGACACCTGCTGGAAGCGCAGCTTCATCAGCTCTTCGCGGCTATCCGAAAGCTTGCCCGCGATTTCTTCCGAAGACAATTTGCGAATTTCTCCTGGCTTCATGCCTGCTCTCCTGCAGCCAGATCAAGGCGATTAATGACCCTGGTCTTGATCGAGAATTTATGCCGGGCCAGGTTCAAGGCCTCATGGGCCGCTTGCTCCGGTAAGCCGCTGATCTCGAACATGACACGACCCGGCTTGACCACCGCCACCCAGTATTCCACGTTCCCTTTACCCTTACCCATGCGGGTTTCGGGGGGTTTCTGGGTATAGGGCTTATCCGGGAAAATGCGGATCCAGACTTTCCCGCGGCGTTTCATAGAATGTACAATGGCCCGGCGGGCTGCCTCGATCTGGCGAGCGGTGACCCAGCCAGGCTCCAACGCCTGCAGGCCGTAATCGCCGAAGTTGATCTCGACACCGCGTGATTCCTTGCCTTTCATGCGACCACGCATCTGCTTGCGCCACTTTACACGTTTAGGCATCAACATAATAAACCTCGCTTATGGCTTATGGCTTATGGCTTATGGCTTATGGCAATTCGCTATTCGCTATCTGCCATCCGCTATCTGCCATTTGCCATTTGCCATCTGCTATTACGCACTCACATACACGCCTTCGGTCGTATCCACTTTTTCCTCACCCTCAGGCTTCATCTCGCCCTTGTAAACCCACACCTTGACGCCGATCTGACCGTAGGTCGTGGTGGCTGCGGCGCGGGCGAAGTCAATGTCGGCGCGTAAGGTCTGCAGGGGGAGGCGTCCGTCGTGCAGCCAGACGCTGCGGGCCATTTCCGCGCCGCTCAAGCGGCCTGCGACCTTGATCTTGATCCCCTCCGCGCCCTGGCGCATGGCCTGCTGGATAGCGCGCTTCATGGCACGGCGGTAGCTGATGCGCCGCTCGAGCTGGTCGGCGATGTTGTGCGCCACCAGGTAAGCGTCAATATCCGCAGACTTGATCTCTTTGATGTCGAGGTCAATTTTCTTACCGGCCAGCGTTTCCAGGTCCGCGCGGATCTTCTTCACGCTCTCGCCCTTGCGCCCGATCAGGATGCCAGGCTTGGCTGTATGGACGGTCACTTTCACTTTACCGGGATACCGCTCCACGTCAATACGCGAGACGCCGGCGCGACCGGCGGCGCGGCGGATCAGGTCACGGATGGCGAAATCCTGCCGGAGATATTCGCGGTACTGCGCACCTTCAGCGAACCAACGGCCCTGCCAATCCTGGGTGACACTCAGACGAAAACCAATCGGATGAACTTTACGACCCATAATTTCTCCTTATGGTAGCCAGTAGGCTACCATTAGCGTCCTTTCCATGCTGATCACGCGGCCTCACGCTCGCGTAGAATCACGGTTACGTGAGACGAACGGCGAAAGATCGGCTTGAAGCGGCCGCGTGCGCCAAAGCGGCGCCATTTGCGGGTGGGAGCTTCATCGGCAAAGATTTTTGCAACGTACAAATCGTCGCGGCTGACGCCGAAGTTCTCTTCGGCGTTGGCAACGGCAGAAGCCAGCAGTTTCAACACCGGCTGGGCTGCACGTTGAGGCATGAAGCGCAGCGTTTCCAACGCAGTATTGGCGTCCTGGCCGCGGATCACGTCTATCACCAGGCGCACCTTCTGCGCGGAGATGGACAGAAATCGCAGTTGAGCATGAATATCGTGAGCCATCTTGGACTCCTAGGCGGCCTTGGTAGACTTCTCGGCAGTCACGTGCCCACGGAACATGCGCGTCGGCGCAAACTCGCCCAGGCGATGGCCGACCATGTTCTCGGTGATGTAAATCGGCACGTGGCGGCGGCCATCGTGGACTGCGATGGTGTGTCCCACCATTTGGGGGAAGATGACGCTCGCCCGGCTCCAGGTGCGGATGACTTTCTTTTCGCCGCGCTGGTTCATCGCTTCGATTTTATCCAAGAGTTTCGGGGCAATGTAAGGCCCTTTTTTCAATGAACGTGACATATCTTCGTTCCTCGCTTACTCTCTGACGCCTTAGCGGTTAGATTTGCTGCGGCGGCGCACAATGTACTTCTTCGTCTGCTTATTACGGCGGGTCTTGTAGCCGCGCGTCGGCTTGCCCCACGGGCTTTTGGGTCCCGGCATACCGATCGGCTGGCGGCCTTCGCCGCCGCCGTGCGGGTGATCGCGCGGACTCATGGCGGTCCCGCGCACGGTCGGGCGGATGCCCATGTGGCGCTTGCGTCCAGCCTTGCCAAGTTTGATGTTGCTGTGCTCCAGATTGCCGACCTGGCCAATCGTTGCGTAGCAGACCTGGCGCACCAGGCGCACCTCGCCCGAGGGCAGGCGCACCTGGGCATACTCACCCTCTTTCGCCAGCAACTGCGCCGAGCCGCCGGCCGAGCGCACCAACTGGCCGCCCTTGCCTTCCTTTAGCTCAATATTGTGAACCATCGTGCCGACGGGGATGTTCGAGAGCGGCAGGCTGTTGCCTGGGCGGATTTCGGCCTGGGATCCGGAAAGCACCGTGTCGCCGACTTTGAGTCCCAGCGGCGCGACGATGTAACGTTTCTCGCCGTCGGCGTAATACAGCAATGCCAGACGCGCCGTCCGGTTCGGGTCGTATTCGATCGCCGCGACCTTGGCTGGGATGTCGCGCTTCTCGCGTTTGAAATCCACCAGGCGGATGAAACGGCGATTGCCTCCGCCGCGATGGCGCACCGTGACACGTCCATAGGCGTTCCGGCCGCCGTGTCTGCGCGGCGGGACGAGCAGGCTGCGCTCAGGCGTGCTCTTGGTGATTTCGTCGAAGCTGTAGCCGGTCATCCCCCGCTGACCGGGCGTTACCGGTTTATATTTCTTGACAGCCATTACTGCACCCCTTCGAAGATCGGAAGAGTATCACCCTCTTTTAGGGTGACGATCGCTTTCTTGAACCCGGAAGAACGCACCAGTAAACGGCGGCTCTTGGCTCGCCGACTGCGCTTGGCGGGTGTATTAAAAATATTCACGCGCACGACCGTTACGTCGAACAGGGTTTCAATAGCATCCTTCACCAGCGTCTTGGTAGCCTGGCCGGCCACTTCGAAGGTGTACTGGTGAAGTTTGTCTGATTGATATTTCGATTTCTCGGTCACCAGCGGGCGGCGGAGTACATCGTAGATCGTCGTCATGCTGGCCTCCTATACCAGATAAGCTTTCAACACGTCCAATGCCTTGAGCGGCATGACGAGTTTATCGTAACCAAGAATATCGCGGATATTCAGGTAATTTGCCATCAGCACCTTGGCATCCGGGATGTTGTTGGTTGAGCGAGTGATGACCTCGTAGTTGGCGTCCTTCTCCGTGACCAGCAACAAGGCGCTGGCTGTACCTACCAACAAACCCAGTGATTGCGCCATCAGGCGGGTCTTCGGCTCGGGCAGCGAAAGCTCATCCACCAGCACCACGCCCGCCTCAGCCGCCTTGACCGAGAGCGCCGAGCGTAGCGCAGCGCGGCGCATCTTGAGCGGCATGTGCTGGGTGTACTTGCGTGGCCGGGGGGTATGAACGCGGCCGCCGCCTTTCCACTGCGGTGCACGGGTAGAACCCTGGCGGGCGCGACCGGTGCCTTTTTGACGCCACGGCTTTCGGCCTCCGCCGGACACCTCGCCGCGCGTCTTCGTCTTGTGCGTACCCAGGCGGGCGTTCGCCATTTGCTGGACGTAGGCCTGGTGCATCAAATCCACGTTGACCGGGGCTTCGAAGATCTCTGCTGGTAATTCTACCCTCTTGATCTTCTCACCTTGCATGTTGAACACATCTACTTTCATAGTACCTATGCTCCCATCACGCGGCTACGGCTACTGCTTGCGCGCATCCTTGATCATGACCAGGCTGCCCTTCGAGCCGGGCACCGCGCCGTGCACGCCGAGCAGGTTGCGTTCGGCATCCACCAGAACGACTTTGAGGCCCTGGGCAGTCACGCGTTCGCTGCCCATGTGGCCGGGGCGCCGGGAACCCTTGTAGACGCGCCCTGGCGTCGTCGTCGAGGAACTCGAACCGGGAGCACGCAAACGGTCAGAGGCGCCGTGCGATTTCGGGCCGCCCCTGAAGTGATAACGCTTGACCACGCCGGCAAAGCCTTTACCTTTGCTGGTGCCAATCACATCCACCCGTTCGCCCAGGCCAAAAATGCCCACCGTGACCTTGTCGCCGATCTTGAATTCCGGGGACCTGATGCGGAACTCGCGTAAAAAACGCAGCGGAGGCAATTCGCTCTTCTTGAGGTGACCCAATTGGCCGCCGGTCAGGCGCTTGGGGTTCGCCTCGCCAAATCCGAGCTGCACCGCTGCGTAGCCTTCCTTCTCTGGAAGGCGTACCTGCGTAACGTAACATGGCCCAGCTTCGATCAGAGTGACCGGTACTGCCGCACCGGCCTCGTCGAAGATCTGGGTCATGCCGATCTTCTTCCCAATCAGCCCTTTCAACATACTCGGTTTTCTCCTTTTTTCTAGGTGTAGGACGAGATAATATCCTACCGAGACTGTCAGCCGGGGCTTCGGCTGCATCATCTCCGGCGCAGCACAGTCAATCGGCCTGCCGCGGCGCATGTTATCTTGGGGCCTGCGTGCAGGACTGTTCTTGTGCTGTCGTTTTTAGTTGGATAGTTGAGTAGTTGGGTAGTTTGGTAGTTCAACTATCCAACTATCCAACTATCCAACGGTTTGGCTCACCTGCCGAGCGGTGCTGGCAAGACTCCTTCGCCAACCAGAACCATTGCGAGCAAATCGCGCCGCGTACCCTCCGAGCGAAGCGAGGTCAAGTGCAGCCGTTGTTGGGTGCATTTCACCAAGCACCAGGTACTCGCCCAGGTTCTAGTCCAAAAAAGTAATAGCCCAAAAATCTTATAAAACCGCCTTCTCTTGGTATACCTGGGCTATATAAAGCAAATGCTAGAAAGACGATACAGACGGTAGTTATCATTGCCGCATAGTTCAACCAAATACGCCATCGCTTAAGACGGTTACTTATGAATTTATCAAACAACATAACCACCGCAATTTGAGATATTAACAATACGGGGGTTCGGATTAGGTAAATATCCATTTCACGCATGCCGTTATTTATTCCGATATCAAAGTACACCATGTAATCGAATGTGAAGTACATGAAAAAAACCGCTAAGGCTACAAAAAATATTATATGCAATAGTAGGAGCTGAGTTTTTTTCATTTCAAGTTTCCATCCACCCAATCAATAACCACCCCTACGTTAGGATCATTCCGCTGAATGTTCAAGTAATCATTTGTATGAGATAGTATTTCGTTAATCACGTTCGATTGTGTGAGTTCCAATTGATATTTATTCCATAGGTCAATCCCTATCTGAACACTTAATTTATCACCTCCATCGGTCTTTCCAGCGCCAAGCACCCCAGATTCGGCATACTTATGGAGCGTATCAGCGTCAAAGCCTGCCGCCGAGCCAACGAACCTGTAGTGGATATTTGACCAAATATCGTAATAGAATTCGTGTTCTGTGTCCCCGCGTATTGGAAGGTAGTAATCATCCGATTCTTTCAACCCAAGTTTTTTCTCTAACTTGGGTTTGTGGTCCCAATTTGCGCCTGGGTGAACCATATTCCACCACAGAAAGTAAGCAAGTAGAGTGTTGCCCTTGTCAAGGTTGGCTTTAATATCTTTAACTACTTGGCTTTGCGCATTTGTGGTCATTTCCTGGTATATGTATTGAAGCACTTTGTCAAAGCGCGAGTAATCTGCTTCTTTGACCCCCACTTCTATCAAAAACGAAAATATGGCAGTCTTTTTGCCTTCCCCTTTTGCCTCAACATTTACCTGAAACTCATGGCTCTTTATGTCTGATAGCGATACGTCATAGGAAAAGGATGTTTGTCCTTCTCCAGTGTCGGAAAATACCCAATCTTGTTCGGTTACCAACGCCTTTATGTCGAGATTTATCCTTTCTCCTTCTATCGCAGCTTTTCGCCATAAAACCCTATCAGTAGGTATGCTTTGTCCTAATTTAATTTTTCGTTCGAAGAAGTCAATTTCGCCGTTTGCTTCAAAAGCAAATGACAAATCACTTCCGATATTCTTTCCAGAATAGCGGATTTGTTTGAGTGATGCAAAGAGTTTAAACGGTTGTATAGTCATGTTTTTTTTTTCTTATAGAAACAGAATATGCTTTGAAGAACAACCCAGCCAGTGCCCAACTACCCGACTAAATCTTGATTTCGATATCCACACCTGCCGGCAGATTGAGCCGCATTAACATGTCAATCGTTTTTGAATCAGGATCGAGTACGTCAATCAGGCGGTTATGGGTACGGATTTCAAAGTGCTCGTGCGAGTCCTTGTCAATAAAAGTCGAGCGGCGTATTGTAAACCGTTCTATCTTGGTTGGCAAGGGTACCGGGCCAACCACGTGGGCGCCGCTGCGTTCAGCGGTTTCGACGATCCGCTTGGCAGACTGGTCCAAAACGCGATGATCGTAAGCTTTAAGACGGATGCGGATCTTCTGCTTCGTCATACACCACCTATTCTATGATTTTCGTGATGACGCCGGCGCCGACGGTCAGGCCGCCTTCGCGGATGGCGAACTTGGAGCCTTGCTCCAACGCCACCGGCACGATCAACTGCACCGTCAGGTTAACGTTATCGCCAGGCATGACCATCTCCACGCCCTCCGGCAGGGTGATGTCGCCCGTCACGTCCATCGTCCGAATGTAGAACTGCGGCCGGTAGCCCGTGAAGAACGCCTTGTGCCGCCCACCCTCCTCCTTCTTCAGCACGTACCCCTCCGCCAGGAACTT
>MNXK01000018.1 GCA_001872165.1 Anaerolineae bacterium CG2_30_58_95 | reverse complement strand
AGCGGCCCGGTCAGGACGTGCAGAAGCGTTCCAACCGGCAGCGTGACAAGAGTCGCGACGACGATGAGCAGGTGGGCGATCCAGACGCCCAGGTGCCAGGCTGTGAGCGTCGCGTCCGAAGCGCTGGTGGCGATCCATATCTTCGCAACCAGCCAGCCGACCGGCGACCACCACGCCCAGGCCGGTTTCTCGACAGCCAGTCGCAGCGATTCGGTCAGCAGTCCGCCCAGCACGATCAGGATGATCATAACAAGTGAAAATGTGAAGCCGGCCGAGAGTGTCAAACGGCGCGGCTTTTGGATGAAGCGCCGGTAGACCGCCAGCCCCGCGCCGACGAAGAAAACGAGGGTGAACGTATCCATCACCAGCTTTTGCAGCAGGAATGGATAGCCGACCAGGATTTTATAGAAGTGGGAATCAATCGTGGCTAAGGCAGTGCCCAGGAAGAAGGCGAAAAAGGCCCAGGCAATGGCAACGTGCATAATGCCTGGATAGCGCTGGCTCAGCACCTTGGTCTGGAGGATGGCGTATTTGATGAAACGGCCAATTCGCACGTGGAGCTTATCCCAACGCACCTCAGGCCGGCCGACCTGCCACCACAGCCTGGCGCGCAGGTAGAAGCGGACGAGCAGTATGGCCGCCGCCAGGAACATCAGGGTATAAACGTAGATGGCTGGCGAACCCCAGGTATACGGGATGCCCCAAAAGTCAACTCGCTCTGGCATGAGGTCTGCTTCTCTTATCGTGTCGTAGACCTCACAGGTCTCAGAGACCTGTGAGGTCTTTTATACTAGCCGCCTTTGGCCGCTCTGACTTTCGCGATCAACGGGTCAATCAAATCGAACAAGTCTATCTCTGTGCCGAATTTGGCGATGTCGAAAATCGGCGCTTTCGGGTCGGTATTGATGGCGATGATCACATCGCTGTCGGTGATGGCTTCGGCGTGCTCCGGCGCGCCGCTGATGCCCATCGCCAGGTAAACCTTGGGTTTGACGTGCTTGCCCGATTTGCCCACCAGGCGGGAGGTCGCCAGCCAGCCCTGGTCAATGACCGGACGCGAGCCGCAAACCACGCCGCCCATGGCCTGGGCCAAATCCTCGGCAAGCTGGATGTTGTCCTGCTGTTGGATGCCGCGCCCGACGGCGATCAGCAGCGGTTCTTTGGCAATGTCCACGTCGCCGGCCTCTGGCTCGATGTACTTCGCCAGGCTGACGCGCAGCGCGTCGAGTCCCGCGACCTCGAGCCTGGTCAGCGCCGGCGGCTGCGCGCTCTGCCCGGCCTCCGGCTTGTATCCGCCGGGCACCATGGTCACCAGCGCGGTGGGGGAGGGCAGGTCGCCCTCGGCCATGATCTTGCCGCCGCAGATCTGGCTGACGAATTTGCCGTCCGCGCCGAAGCTGCGGCAGGAGCTTACCAGAGGCAATCCCAGCTTTATCGAAAGCCCGCTGGCTACGTCTGCGCCAATGGAGGTGTTGCCGAATAGTACGGCGCGCGGCTGCTTTTCGCTGATCAAGCCGGCCAGCGCCTTTTGGTAGGCGTCCGAGGTGAAATCGGCCAGCGCCGGGTGATCGAGATACAGCACCTGAACGGCGGCAAAGTTCCCGGCCAATCCTTCTGCCTTGTTGCCTAACAGCACGGCGATGACGTTCCCGCCGATCCCTTTCGATAGCTCGCCTGCGGCTGCCAGCATGACGTAAGAAATGTCTGCCACCTGTCCGCGCAGGTGTTCGATGACGACGAAAATATCCTGGCTCATACCATTCCTCCTCTCAAAGCACGCCTGCTTCTTTGAAAATGCTGACGAGTTTGTCGGCGACCTCATCTGGGCTGCCGGTGATCATTTCGGCATGGACGGCCGCCTCGGGCTGGAACATGCGTCCGACGGCCGGCCCGCCGCTTGGGTCCAGCGCGTCTGCGGCGCGTTCCTCGATGGCAGCAGTCTTCATGACCATGCGCACCTTGCTGACGGCTACGTAGCGCGGCGGTTGTTCCGCTGCCTGGATGCCCAGCACAGCCGGCAGTTTCACTTCCATCTCGGCGATCAGTCCACCTGGGTACTCTTTGCGCGCCGTGACCTTCCCATCACTGACCGTAACGCCGGAGATGTAACCCACGTAAGGCATTCCAAGACACTCGGCCAGGGTTGGCCCAAGCGGGCCATCCAGGTCGTTGTTGGCCTGCACGCCGGTCAGCACGAGATCGGGCTGCAGTTCTTTGATGACGGCCGCGCAGGCGCGCGCCAGGGCGTGATTGTTCGCCGCGACGAAAACCTGCGCTGAGCCTGCCGAAGCGTCTCCGCTGAGCTTGATCAGCCGGTCAGCGCCTTTCGCGGCTGCGGTAAAGAGCACCTCGTCCACGCCCTCATATTCCGGGGCCACGATTGTCACTTGACCGCCGCCGCGTTCTTTGAGCAGGATCGCCTGCTCGATGGCGTGATCGTCGAATTCGTTGATGATCAGGCGCAACCAGGACATATCCAACGCGGCGCCGCTGGGGTCAATGTTGAGTTCTTCAACCAGGTCAGGGACAAGTTTGACCAGAACGACAATGTTCATTTTTTCACCTCTCTAGTCACCCATCGCCTCGGCCAACAATTCGGCGATGTCTTTTACTTTCAGCTCTCCGGCGCCTTCGACCGTCTTGGCCGCATCTTCGAAACGCGGCGTTTCATAAGGGCAGGCGACGGCCAGGATTTCAGCGCCCTCGCTCATCGCCTCCTTGACACGCCACTCCGAGAGGCGCACGTGAGCCTTTTCCCATTGGAAGCCGTCCAACCACATCCCGCCGCCGCCACCGCCGCAGCACAGGCTGTTCTTGTGGTTGTGGAACATTTCCACCAGTTCCACGCCAGGAATGGCCTCCAGCAGGGCGCGCGGCTGGTCGAAGATTTCGTTGGCGCGTCCCAGGTAGCAGGGATCGTGGTAGGTCACTCTGGCTTTTACTTCTTTCTTCAACAGGGGCTTGAGCTGATCGAGCCGCTCGGCCAAAAATTCGGTGTAGTGCTTGATTGGGTAAGAGATGCCCAGTCCCGGGTATTCGTTCTTGATGGCGTTGTAGGCGTGCGGGTCGGTGGTGATGATCTCGTTAAACTGGTACTTGCCAAAGGCCATCCCATTTCGCTCGGCCAGCATCTCGAACAGGCCGCGCTCGCCCGCCAGTCGCTGCGAGTCGCCGTCGCTGTATTCCTCAGGCCCTAGAATACCAAAATCCACGCCCAGGGCGTTGAGGACTTTGGTCAGCGCTTTTGCAATGGATTGAACACGCGGGTGATAGGAAGGATAGTCGCCTACAAACCACAAGACATCCACCGGTTGGCGTACTTTCCCCATGATCTTGACCTCGGGCTGGATGTCTTTGGCCCAGTCTGCCCGCTTGCGCGGCGATTCTCCGAGGGGGTTGCCATACCGTTGGGAGAACTCGAGTGCGCTTTGAAGCTCGCTTGGAACGTTGCCGGCCAGCAGCAGTTCTTCCTTGGCGCTGGTCATCAGGCCAGGGGTCAGGGGAATGTCTGATGGGCAAACTTCGGTGCATGCATAACAGGATACGCACATCCAGACCGTATCCGTGTCAAGTACGTTCTTGAACCTGTCTGCGCGCAGGTAGGCGATCAGTCTGTGCGGCGGATAAGCCATCAAGTAGCCGAAGGGACATATTCCGCTGCAGTTGCCGCATTGCAAACATAGTCTCAATCTCTCGCCGTCCGGCGCGGCTGCGAGAATTTTGTCGTAAATGGATTGCTCAACAGGCGCAATGGTGGTCATGAATCACCTCTCCTTAACATATATGAAGAGCCAATACTTGATTGTTCGAACACATGGAATTGCTCCTCCTCTGCAAAACAGCACATTAGCCGGGTGGCGAATCCGGGCCGGTTAAGAAAAATCTCCCCTCAGTATGGTTTTATTGGTTCTAAATTGCCAGTGGGAGAAGTCACACATTAGCGTGATGAATATCACAAGTAAGCAATCTGGTTCACAAGCTATTATACCTGGAATACGTCGCCACGATTCCAGGTATAATCGCCTAATCTTATCCATAAAAGGAGCATTCCCGATGAACTTTGCGATGTGGCGTAAGGCTTTACAGGTAATCCCGGAGGTATCGAAGGAAGAATGGGACAGTCTGGATATCGTCTCCAAGTGGCTCATCGCCACCCGCGCCGCCGTCCTCGTCATGACCTTTCTCTCGGCTGTGCTGGCAGGCCTCTTTGCCCTGCACGATCACGCCAAAGTGAATCCCGTCAACTGGCTGGTATTGGTACTTGGCCTCGTTCTGGCCCATGCCGCCAATAACATATTCAACGACTACACCGATTACGTGCGCGGCGTGGACAAGGATAACTACTATCGCACGATGTACGGGCCCCAGCCGGTGGCCGACGGCCTGCTGACCAAGACCCAGCACCTGATCTATTTCGCCGTGACCGGTCTGCTGGCGCTGGCCTGCGGCGTTTACCTGCTCTTCGTCAGCGGCGGCGACAGGGTTGTCTGGCTGCTGCTCGGCCTGGGCGCGTTCTTCGTTCTGTTCTACACCTGGCCGCTGAAATACATTGCCATGGGCGAGCTGGCGGTGCTGATCGTTTGGGGGCCGTTGATGATCGGCGGCGGCTACTACGTGCTGACCGGCCAGTGGGTCTGGAACGTGGTCTGGGCCAGCCTGCCGTACGTGCTGGGCGTGACCACGGTCATCTTCGGCAAGCACATTGACAAGCTGGTGATTGACAAAGCCAAGAAGATCCATACCCTGCCGGTGCTGATCGGCGAGGAGGCTGCCCGTTACGCCGTGCTGGCGATGATGATCCTGCCGTACTTATTGGTGATCTACCTGATCGCGGTCAAATATTTCACGCCGGTGCTGCTGCTGGTTTTCGTTGCGGTACCCACCTTCCTGAAGATGTACCCGCAATTCCTGAAACCCAAGCCGGAGACGCGACCGGAGGGATTCCCGGATGGGCAGGGCGGCTGGCCGCTCTACTTCGCCCCGCAGGGATTCGTCAATAACCGCGCCTTCGGCGCCTGGTTCATGCTCGGTTTGATCCTGGATGTGATCCTGCGGGTGGTATTCCCACATTTTTGGGTGATGTAGTACTCATCCCGTCAGTTCGCGCAGACGCTGGAACATCAGGAACGCGCCTGTGGTCAGCAGCGCGGCGACGATGATCCATTTCCAGAAATGGAAGAATAGGATCAGCGCGGCGACCATTGCCAGGATCAGGGTGATTCGCGCGATGGTTTGGACGAACGCTCCGCGCAGGATGGACTCGGCGACGAGGAACAGGAGAAAGATGATCGTCAGGCCGGCCCAGACGTAATGCGGGGCAAGAAAAATGAGCACGGCTATGGCAAACAGCAGCAGGCTCAAGCTGATGGCTGCCCAGGTCTCGGCGGCGCGGTCGAAGCGAAATGCCTGGGTCGGCTTGTCCGGTTCTGCCAGGTGGCGGATGTGGGCGCGCGGATCATCCTGTTCGCCTGCATTTAGCCGTTCCAGTTGCTGAGTCAATCCCTGGAGCAGCGCCGTATTCTCCGAGCGCTCGCGGCGCAGCCCCTTGACTTCATCGGCGAGGGCTGATAACGTTTTCCCCAGGGCAGCGTGCTGCTTGGCCAGGTGCGGGTTGCCTTCCATCCCTTTCATCTCGATGCCCAGGGATTGCAACTCCCCGGCTTTTTCCGAGATGCGTTGCTCCAATTCTTCCTGGCGGTGAACGACTTTATCGCAATTGCTCCTGAGCAGTTCCAGAGCTTGCGGCGGAGGCGGGACCTTGTCCAAACCTGCAAAGCCGAGCGGATCGTACCACGAGCTGCGCGGCGAACCATCCCGGTTGTACATTGGCCCGGCCGGGGCATTCTCCCCTGAAATTGGGTCGCGGGCGAAAAGCCCCCACAGGCCGCGGTACTGGCTGGCCCAGGGGGTGGATTCGTCAACCAGAACCGGCGACCAGGCTTGAGGTCCGCCGGGGCCGATGCGCAGCCCATCCCCGCGCGCAAAGTCCACGAACGGGATGCGGAACGGATTCCCGGCCGGCTGGCCCAACGTCTCCGTCCAGAACTTGTTCCAGGTGCGCACCAAACCCGAGAACCAGCTCGGCAAGGGCAGGTTGAATTCCGCCTGGTATTCGCCGGGGCGGAAATAGGAGGCGTGAGACCCGGCGCCAGGATAGATCACGGGGTGGTACTTCTCGTTCTTCTCTAACTGGCCGTTGTCATCCCAGCGGCGGCGCAAGTCATCGCCCTTGAAATCGTGCGAGGCGTAGGCCACCCACTCCGGGATGAGGAGTCCGCCATCCTCGTAGAGGTAGATGGCGATCATCTCCCAATCGGATTCGTGGTCGTTGACGCCGTGAAAGCCGGAACGCCAGTTGTTGAAACAGTAGAAGAACCAGTATTGGAGCACCGTCCAGCCATTTTGCCGGGCAACGCGGCCATAGTAGACGTATTTCGGCTCTTCTTTGAACATCTCGTAGTAGTCGAGCTCCGCTGCGGCGGCAGTGGCGGCAGAGACGCGGCCGCGCAGCAGGAACGAGAGCGAGAACAAGCCATCCACCAGGCGCGGCAGGAAA
>MNXK01000111.1 GCA_001872165.1 Anaerolineae bacterium CG2_30_58_95 | reverse complement strand
GATACCGCCATAGCGATCCAACATTTAACCATCCTCCCCGATATTCATGACCGTTTGATTACAGCCGAAGCCTTGCACCAGGGCTCCGCTTTGATCACGGCGGACGGGGGAATCACCGATTCAGGATTGGTCGAAGTGGTCTGGTGATTTTTCCATTTTCAATCCATCTCAGGGGATACCCCATGCCCAAGCCCATCACCCAAAACACCCTCTTTTACGGCGACAACCTACCCATCCTGCGCGAGCACGTGCCGGATGAATCCATTGACCTGATCTACCTCGACCCGCCGTTCAATTCCAACCGCTCGTACAACGTGCTGTTCAAGAATGAGCGTGGCGAGGAGGCCGAGGCGCAGATCACCGCCTTCGACGATACCTGGCACTGGAACACCTCTGCCGAGCGGACGTTCCACGAACTCATCCAGAACGCCCCTTCGCACGTGGTGACGATGCTCGGCGCACTGCGTGAGTTTGTTGGCACAAACCAGATGATGGCCTACCTGACCATGATGGCCGCGCGGCTGGTGGAACTGCACCGCGTCCTCAAGCCGAGCGGCAGCCTGTACCTGCACTGCGACTCAACCGCCAGCCATTATCTCAAGATTGTGATGGATACGATTCTTGGGGTTCAGAATTTCAGGAACGAAATTGTCTGGAAAAGGAAAACGGGACGTGGCGAAACGACGCACAAGTCGAATAAGTTTGGAAATTCAACTGATACCCTCCTCTTTTACAGCAAATCAGATGATAACCTTTTTTACTCGCAGTTCAATTTCGAAGCTGACGGATATGAAGAATATATCGAAAAGTTTTATCGGTTCACCGATGAAACTGGCAGGAGATACCGCATAGCAGACTTGTCAAGCCCGTCTCCTCGCCCGAATCTAACGTATGAGTACAAAGGTTATAAACCGCCTAGCAATGGTTGGGCCATCTCACGTGAAAAAATGGAGCAATGGGACAAAGAAGGCAGGTTATATTTTCCTAAAAGTCCCAACGGGCGTATACAGAGAAAAAGATTTCTGGATGAACTCAAAGGTAAACCCGTTCAAAACCTTTGGGATGATATAGAAATGATTAGTTCTCAATCGAATGAGCGTCTCGGCTACCCCACCCAGAAGCCGCTGGCACTGCTGGAACGCATCATTCAAGCCTCGTCCAACGAAGGCGATTGGGTGCTCGATCCGTTCTGCGGGTGCGGCACGGCGATTGCGGCGGCGCACAAGCTCAACCGCCGCTGGATCGGGATTGACATCACCCATCTTTCGATCTCGCTGATGAAATACCGCCTGAAAGACATGTTCGACCTGGTCGAGAAGAAGGATTACGCCGTCATCGGCGAGCCGGAAGATTTAGGTTCAGCGCATCAACTGGCGCGCTCCGACCGTTACCAGTTCCAGTGGTGGGCGCTCTCGCTGGTGCAGGCCAAGCCGCTGGGCGGCGGAGGCGGGCGGGAAGGCAAGAAGGGCAGCGATAAGGGCGTGGACGGTGTGCTTAACTTTTTGGAGGAAAAGGGCCAGTTGCAGCGCGTGCTGATCCAGGTCAAGAGCGGGCACGTCAAATCAGGCGATATCCGCGATCTGCGCGGCGTGGTGGAGCGCGAAGAAGCCGCCTTGGGCGTCTTCGTCACGCTCGAAGCGCCCACGCAGGAGATGGTCACCGAGGCAGTTTCGGCGGGCTACTTCACCTCGAAAACCTGGCAGAAGGATTATCCCCGCATCCAGATTTTGACGGTCGAAGACCTGCTGGCGGGCAAGGGCATTGACATGCCCCCGTCCGCGTATGGGACGTTCAAGCAGGCCGAGAAGGTCAAGAAGCAGGAAGGGAAGCAGGGAGAGCTGCCGATGTGACAGTCACACTTCAGCCAGCCAAAAAACGAAGCTCTCTGAAAAAACATGCTGCCTTCGGCTCGTGGAAAAATCGCTGGATCAACGCGGTTGAATATCAGCGCAACCTGCGTGCCGAACGGGACAGGTAATGATCGCTTCGGGCAAGCATCCTGTAAGGTTTGTCACCCTGAGCCGTTCTGTGGCGAAGAGCCTGCCCTGAGCCTGCGAAGGGGTCTCCTCGCCGCACAGGGGATGCTTCGGCCACAGAACGGCCTCAGCATGACAGTCTGAGCAGTACCATGTTGAAATATAAAGGCTATGCGGGCATCGTCGAATATGACGCCGAAGGAAAAATCTTCACCGGCGAAGTGATGGGATTACGGGATGTGATCACCTTTCAGGGCCGCACCCCCGAGGAACTCGAAGATTCGTTTCACCAGTCTGTAGATCTTTACCTCGAAATGTGCGCCCGCGATAAAATCGCGCCACAAAAACCGTTTTCGGGTCGTTTCAATGTGCGCCTCAACCCCGAGTTGCATCGTCAATTGGCGCTCCGCGCCGCGCAGGAAAAGATCAGCCTGAACGAATGGGTGACTCATACTCTCCAGGAATCTGTCCGCTGATGGTCGCCCAAACCGCGACCATAATCCGCAACCTGTGATACAATCCAGCCGCACGCCGGTACTTCAACTTCGCCAAGGATTCGCCCCGGTCTCTACGCCGGGGTTTTTTGTGTGCATCAGACCGTGGCCGGCGGGTGACAGACTGTTGTATCCACTCTCCACTCTCCACTCTCCACTCTCCACTCTCCACTCTCTACTCTCTACTCTCTATGCTAAAAGAACGTACTGATCTAAGAAACATCGCCATCATCGCCCACGTGGATCACGGCAAGACCACGCTGGTGGATGGTCTGCTGCGCCAGGCGCACACCTTCCGCGACAACCAGCAGGTGGCCGAGCGGGTCATGGATTCCTACGACCTGGAGCGCGAGCGCGGCATCACCATCCTGGCCAAGAACACCGCCATTTCCATCCCGGACCCGCTTACCGGGCAGATTGTCAAGATCAACATCGTGGATACCCCCGGGCACGCCGATTTCGGCGGCGAGGTGGAGCGCGTCATGAACATGGTGGACGGTGTGCTGCTGCTGGTGGACGCGGCCGAAGGCCCGATGCCGCAAACCCGCTTCGTGCTCAAGAAAGCCCTCGAAATGGGACACCGCGCCGTGGTGGTGGTCAACAAGGTGGATCGCAAGGATGCCGAACCCGCCCGTGTCTTGAACGACACCTTTGACCTGTTCATCGAACTGGGCGCGACCGAGGAACAGGCCGACTTCCCCGTCGTGTACGCGGTCGCCACCACGCAGCGCGCGGGACTTACGCCTGATCTGGGTCCCGATCTGAGTCCACTCTTCGACGTGATCCTGCGCCACATCCCCGCCCCCAAAGTGGACGCGGATGCGCCGCTGCAAATGCTTGTCACCACCCTGGGCTACGACGACTACCGCGGCGTGACCGCCGTCGGTCGCATCTTTGCCGGGAAGATCAAGGTCGGGCAGCCGCTGGCGCGCCTGAAACTGGACGGCGCGAACGTGCCGGAGCGAGCCCGTTACCTTTACGTGCATCAAGGTTTGAACAAAGTCGAGGTGGAGCAGGCCGAGGCGGGTGAGATCATCGCCCTGGCCGGGCTGGAGGGCATTGCCATCGGCGAGACCCTGGCCGATCCGGAACACCCGGTTGCTTTGCCGACCATCAAAGTGGAAGAGCCGACCGTGCGCATGACGTTTGGCGTCAACACTGCGCCTTTTTCGGGCAAGGAAGGCCGCTGGAGCACCTCGCGCAAGTTGCGTGAGCGCCTGTTCGAAGAGCTGCGCACCAACGTCTCTTTGCGCGTGCAGGAGACCGAGACCTCCGACACCTTCCTCGTCTCTGGGCGCGGCGAACTGCACCTGGCCATCCTGGTCGAGACCATGCGCCGCGAGGGGTACGAGTTCCAGGTCTCCCGTCCGGAAGTGATCCTGCGCCAGGCCCTGGACGGGAGCCTGCTGGAACCGTACGAGGAACTCCACATCGAGACCAGCCCGGAGACGGTGGGTGTGGTAGTGGAAATGCTCGGGGGACGGCGCGGTAAAATGCTGGATATGCAGGAGACGGGTCAGGGGAGTGTGCGGCTGGTGTATCTCGTCCCGACGCGCGGCCTGCTTGGTTTCCGTTACCAGTTCCTGACCGCTACGCGCGGCATGGGCGTCATGAATACCCTGTTCCACGGTTACGAGGAAATGGCCGGCCCGATGGCGATGCGCTCCACCGGTTCGCTGACCGCGATGGAGGCGGGCGATACCACTTCCTACGCGCTGAAGAGCGCCGAGGAGCGCGGCATGCTGTTTGTCGCTCCCGGCGTGGCGGTTTACGAGGGGATGGTCATCGGCGAGAATACCCGCCCCGGCGACATTGCCATCAACGTTTGCCGCAAGAAGCACCTGACCAACGTCCGTTCCTCGCGCGGCGACATGGAAATCCGCCTGACGCCGCCGCGCCAGATGAGCCTGGACGAGGCCATCGAGTATCTGGCCGACGACGAGCTGCTCGAAGTGACGCCGCTATCGTACCGCATCCGCAAGCGCATCCTGAATACCGACGAGCGCGGCAAACAACAGAAGAAAGCCAAAGAGGCGTTGCTCGACGAGTAATCGTGGTTTCTGAGTGGAAAAACCTCAACGCGAATGACGCGAATAGGCGAATTTCGCGAATGTTTTTTAAACTTTATTCGCGCCATTTGCCCATTAGCGGTATTCGCGTTGAAAAATGTATGCGGAATGAATTCCGCGCTACGCTTTTACCCTGGCCACTTTCCCCCCGGTCATTTTCACCAAATCATCCGGCGTCAACTCGAAGACCGCGTTGGGCGTGCCGGCCGCGCCCCAAATCGTGGCGTATTGCAGCAGGTCTTCGTCAATGAACGTCTCGATCGGCTGGCTGTGACCGAGCAGCGGGACGCCGCCGATGGCGAAACCGGTGGCGGCGCGGACGAAGTCCGCGTCTGCGCGGCCGATGGGTTCGCCGAAATACTGGCTGACTTTGGCCTCGTCCACGCGGTTCGATCCGCTGGTGATTACCATTACGGGTCTGCCTGTCACCTGTCCGCGAAAGACGAGCGATTTGGCGATCTGTCCCAGCTTGCAGCCTACACGGGTGGCTGCCTCGGCGGAGGTGCGCGTGCTTTCGACGAATTCGATCACGGTGCAGTTGAAGCTCAGGGTGTGCAGCGTATCCTGCACTTTCTGGGCAGAAGGGCTGAGGATTGTTCTTTTCTTGTTATCCATATTTCCTCGCGATGACGATCTCGACCGGCAATCCCCACATTGCCTCTTCGCTGGCTTCGGCAAGCTCGAATCCGGCCGCTTCGATAGTCTTGCGCGCGTGGATGGGACGGCAATCCACGAGGGCGGGCATGCGGGCGTGGAACCACTCGTAGATTTTTACGGCCCGGCAATCTTTTTTCTCCAATGCCACCACGCCGAGCCGCCCATCTTCGCGCAGCACCCGTTTGCACTCACCCAGCACAAGCGGGATTTCGGGCGTATCGAAAAGTTCCAGCGTGAAACTGATAAAGATTGCATCAAAGAAATCATCTTCAAAAGGCAGCCTGGCCGCATCACCGAGACGTAATTCGACCCGGCGCGATAATCCGGCGCGGGCGATTTTTGCCTGCGCAATCTGGAACATCCCTTCCGAGAGGTCAATCCCATATACTTTGCCGGTTTCACCGGCTGAATGTGCCAGCGCGACCAGACCCTGACCGGCGCCGAAGCCGATCTCCAGCACCTTCTCTCCCGGCTGGATTTTCAGCATCCGCAAGCCGATTTCTGTGAAATGCTTTTCGCTGCTGGCGAACCAATCATACCAGCGACTCAAGCGGTCGTAGTTGTAGCGGGTCGAATTATGAGATTGCTTCACTTTATCCAATCAGTTAGCCAGCGCACCTGTCCCGGCCAATATTCTGCTTCGGTCTCGGACAAGAGCGCGTCAAGCGCTTTGAGCAGTTCAGGCATAGGCCGTTGGGATGATAGAATGATTCCAGCGTGGTGAGGGTAGCGCTTTGCCAGTGGAATAAAGTCACGCGCATTGAAGGTGAAAATAGTGCGTCCCTGCGCAGTCGCGCCCAGCAATTGTTCATCATCATGAGCGTCCAGCGGCATCCACTCGTTGGGAGTACGGCTCACATCATGGCCGTGTTTCCGAAGTGCATCCGCCAGCGTGGCGTTGGACGTGTCCGCATCCAGGTGCAGGCGCGGTTCAGTCACGTTTGTTTTCCAGTTCGTTTTCGTAACGGATGTTGGCGTCAATTTCGGCGCGGTGCGCCTGGTAAAAAGCAAGGGCCTCCTTCACCTGTGGGAGTTCCAGAGGATATTGAGCAGCAACATCCTCGGGAGAAGTGTTCAACTGCCCCACAGCTACCGCGACGGTCTGTACGCGGATGCCGGTGCCGCGTACCACTGGCGTTACCCATCCCGATGCCCCGCGCCGGTGGGT
>MNXK01000044.1 GCA_001872165.1 Anaerolineae bacterium CG2_30_58_95 | reverse complement strand
CGTCTGACGGCGTAACGTTCAGGTTGTCGCAGGCCAAGAATTTTGACGTTGATCAAGACGTTAATCCTCTAGCAGCTTGCCTGGGTTCAGCACGCCCTGTGGATCGAGCGTCCGCCGCGCGGCCGCCAGCAGTTGCAGCCCAAGTTCGCCTTTTTCGGCGGTGAGATAGGGCGCGTGATCCAGCCCGACGCCGTGCTGGTGGCTGATCGTCCCGCCATGTTCCACGATGACGCGGCTGGCCGCGCCTTTCAAAACTTGCCAGCGGCGCAGCGTTTCATCCGGGCCGTCAGCGCGGCGGTAGAGATAGGTTACGTAGATGCCGGCCCCATCTTTGTACATGTGCGAGAGGTGGGCAAAGACAAGGACATGCTCGCCGATTTCTGCCAGTCCCTCGCGGATGACCTTCTGGGTTTCTTCCGCCGTTGGCAAGACAGACGACCACGGGACGGCAGTCTCCAGCGTATCCAGGGCGTAACCGCGCTCCCAGAGCGTGTTGCGCAAATAGGGCGTCAGGAAGCGCGATTTTTTCCACATTTTGCCGATGGGCGTGCCCGTCCACAGCCCAGCGTGGGTGCGGATGACATCCCGGGCCGCGGCGAATTGCTCCCTGGCAGCCTTATCCTTCTTTTCGGCGGTGAACCCCGCGATCAGCAAGCAGCGCCCTTCGTCATATCGCAGGAAGGATAAGCCGCGATTGGTCCATTTGACGAGACTCTCCTTGCCGGAGAGCGCCAGCGTGGTCGTGGTTTCCAACGCGTTGCTCAGGCGCAGCATCGAGAGTTTCAGTCCGGCCTGGGCAATCTCGCGCACCGCCGCTGCGCCCGATTCCCAATCGTGGAAGAAGAAAGCGTGGAAGGATTCTTCCTCCGGCAGTGGCCGTACCCGCACAATGGCGCGCGTGATGAGGCCGAGACGCCCTTCCGAGCCGAGGATCATCTGGCGCAGGTCCGGGCCGGCGGCCGAGGCGGGATGGGGAGGCAGGTCCAGCGCGCCGAGCGGAGTCTCCACGTGGCCGCCGGCGAACAGGCTCTCGATGCGCCCGTAGTAGTAGGATTGCTGTCCGCTGGAGCGGGTAGCGATCCAGCCGCCGAGGGTGGAGTATTCGAAGGATTGCGGGAAGTGGCCGAGCGTATAGCCGCGCGCGTTGAGTCGCTTTTCGATCTCGGGGCCGGTAATGCCCGCCTCGAAGGTTGCTAAGCGGCTGGTTTCGTCCAGGTCGAGCAGACGGTTGAGGCGCGACAGGTCGAGGGTCAGGACGGGCGCGCCGCCGGGGAGCGGGTTGATGTGCCCGACCACGCTCGTTCCGCCGCCGTAGGGGATCAGGCGCGTACCGGTGCGGCGGGCGTAATCCAGCAAGGCGCGCACGTCCTCGTCGCAGGCCGGGTAGGCCACGCCATCCGGGAAAGCGCCGACGCGCCCGGAGCGCAGGGCGATCCAATCCGGCAGGGATTGTCCCCGTGCGTGGCGCAGGCGGTCTTCGGGGTCGGTGGAAATCAAGGGGTGAGACCGCAGGCGCGCTGACGGGACAGCGGCGAGAACCGTTTCGAGGGCGGCATCTTCCAGCCGCGGCCCTGCCCCGATCCGCATTTCCAGATATTGCTCCGCGGATGCAGGCAGCGGATAAGTGACCGCGTTATCACCCCAGCCGTTCCAGCGTCGCATAGAGTCTCCTCGTGCGAATTATCAGTAGACACGTGTTTACTTGTTACTTGTTTCCTTGTCTACTTCCTACGCCTTTCCCAGCACCATCGCCAGCAACGCCATTCTAACGTATAACCCGTATTCCATCTGCCGGAAATACGCCGCGCGCGGGTCATCGTCAAACTCGGGAGAAATCTCGCCGACGCGCGGCAGCGGGTGCATCACGATCATGCGTTCCCTGGCGGCTTTCATCACCTGCGGGTCAATGACGTACGCACCTTTGACGGACTCGTAGACGGCCTCGTCGCTGAAGCGTTCCTTCTGGACGCGCGTGACATACAGCACATCGGTCTGGGGCAGACAGGCATCGAGGGTAGTGTACTCGGCTTGCTCGATCTTCTTGGCCTTGATCTCGTCAATCAGTTCGGCGGGCATGCGCAGGATGTCGGGCGCGACGTAGTTCAGCCTGACCTTGTAGAGCGAGAGCAGGCGCGCCAGCGAGTGGACGGTGCGCCCGTGCTTCAGGTCGCCTAGCAGGGTGACGGTCAGGCCATCCAAATGGCCGAGTTCTTCCTTGATAGTGAAGGCGTCGAGCAGTGCCTGGGTGGGATGCTCGCCGATTCCGTCGCCGGCGTTGATGACGGGTTTGCGCGCCGCCTTAGCCGCAATCGCTGCCGAGCCGACCTCGGGGTGGCGCAGGACGATCACATCCGCGTAGCATTCCAGCGTGCGGACGGTATCCGGCAGGCTTTCACCCTTCGACACCGACGAGTACTTCACTTCGTTGATCGGGATGACCGAGCCGCCCAGGCGTTCCATGGCGGCGGTAAACGACGACGAGGTGCGGGTGGACGGTTCGTAGAACAGGTTGGCGAGGATCTTGCCTTTGAGCAGGTCGAAGGTACCGACGTGGTTCACCATGTCGTGCATCTCGTGCGCCACAGCGAAGATGTATTCCAGGTCTTCGCGGCTAAACTGCTTGACCGAGAGGATATCCTTGCCGTACCAGGGCGCGGTGCGCTGGTCGCCAAAGGGCAGGTGGGGGTTAGGGGGAGGGGTGGGCATGGGTTAGTCTCCTGGTTTGATAGTCGGACAGTCGGATAGTCGGATGGTCGAATAGTCGGGTAGTTTTGATTGAGGATTGGGGCTTGGCTGCTGGCTGAGGGCGAATCCCGTTTAGTCACGCTTTTCTGGCTCGGGCCGGTTCTACACGGACTCGGACAACCCGTGACCTGTTTCGCTGTTTGGACGAGCCTTATCTACGATAAAGCACATTTCTCCCGTACCCTGCCTCTTGCAAAAACTTCCGATCTTGCTCCTTTTGTCCAACACATTATACAGTCTCGTATCCTAATTCTACACCCTAACATTTCTCCCGTATCCTGCCTCGACGAGAATTTTCCCGTCGCGGTAGGCTTCGTGTCCGCGCAACATCACCTTCCGCACCTTGCCTTTCACTTTCCAGCCCTCGAACGGCGTCCAGCCGCAGCGGGAGTGCATCTCCGCGGCGCGGATCTCGTAGGTGGCATTCTCGTCCACTTCGACCCAGGTATCGGGCTGTTCGGGCAGGGAGAAAACTCTTCTTGGGTTAATCACCATCTTTTGAATCAAATCGTCTAACGTCAAACGTCCGGCGTCAACGGCGGTGAGCAAGAGGGGGAGCATGGTTTCCAGGCCGGGGAAGCCGGGAGGGGGGTTCTCGCCATCCTTCTCGGCGAGAGTATGCGGGGCGTGGTCGCTGGCAAAGCAATCAATGATGTCCAGGTTTTGCCAGAGGGCGTCCACATCGGCTTGCGTGGCGAGGCGTGGGCGGACTTCACTTCGCCCTGAGCGGACGCCGTCCGTTTTTTGGACGGCGGTAGTCGAAGGGCGCTCTTCGACTGCGCTCCCTGCGGTCGCTCCGCTCAGAGCGGGGATATCATCTTGGGATAGGAACAGGTGATGCGGACAAACCTCGCAAGTCACCTTTATCCCGCGCTCCTTGGCTGCCTTGATGAGCAAAATCTCCTCCCGCAGCGAGACGTGGGCGATGTGCACCGGCCTGTCGTAGATGGCTGCCATCAGTATCACTGCGGCCATGCTGCGGCTCTCGGCGTGAGACACGATGGGCAGGTGCTTTGGCCAGGTTTTGAAGTGTTCCTGCCAGAGGAGCATCGAATCGAGGCGCAATTCACCGTAAGTCTGGTCGAGGTACATCTTCAGCCCGGCGGCGCGGAGTGCGACGTCTCTGACGTCGCGGGCGTTATCCGGCCCTGCGCCGAGAAATTGGGCGTAGTCACAGCGGGCTTTGGCGCGCGCCGCGGCAAGCGCCAGGTCGAGGGTGGCGGCGTCGAAGATGGGTGGCTGGGTGTTGGGCATGGCCAGCACCAGCGTGAACCCGCCTGCCAGCGCGGCGGACGTGCCGGAGTCCCAATCTTCTTTGTGGGTCGCGCCGGGTTCGCGCAGGTGGACGTGGGGGTCAATCAGGCCGGGGATTTTGAGCATGGGGGGCGGAATTATAGGCAGGGCAGGGATTTTGTCAAGGGGCGCAGGCCTCTCCATAATCGAAAGCTTCGAGATTCCACAGGTCGCTGGCGGCGGTCGGATCGAGGCTGAAGTTGCAGAAATCGAGACGCGCCGCGGCCACTTTCAGCCGCCAGTACAACGGAACAATGGGCAAATCCTCTGCGAAGATAGCCTGCGCATTGTGATAGCCGGTTGCGTAAGCCGCTTCGCCCGGCAAAGCGCCTTTGGCGGTGAGACAGGCCGCATCGTAAGCCGCGCTGGTGTAACCGCTGATGTTGGCGCCGACCCAATGATTCGCGGCGTTCGGGATCTCATCGCTTATGAACCACTCACAAGGCGGTTCCACGTCTGTGCTGCCCATGGCGAACTCAGCCAAGTCGAACTTGCGCCCGAACAACGGTCCATCCGGGCCTTGGGCATATAGCTCGGTGGGGTCATAATATTGGAGGTTAACTTGAATCCCGCAGCGGGCCAGCGACCCGGCCAGGATTTCGCTAACCTGCCTGCGCTGCGCTGCGCCGGTCGTTCGGTAATTCAAGACCAGCGG
>MNXK01000097.1 GCA_001872165.1 Anaerolineae bacterium CG2_30_58_95 | reverse complement strand
AAAGGCACAGCCTCCTTGATGCGAAAGATGCGCGCCTGCGCCGGACCATCGGAACGGGAGGCGTAAATGAACGTTTCTGCCTCGGCTACGGTCACATCCGCCTTGCAGCCGTTATCGCGGATGACTTTGGTGAACTCGATTGCGCCGCAGGTGCGACCGGGATGCAAAATGACAGTTTGGCCATCTTTCAGGAATGGGGCGGCTTTCTGAGCGACATCTGCATGAGCCGAGGAAGGAACAACTATCATGATGATGGCGGCATCCTTCAAAGCCTCGGCCATATCGGAAGTGACTTTGGCGAGTTTTCCGAAACCATGCGGCCCCCCTTCAGCGCTTTCCAGTTCGATGCCGCCGCGTTTCTTGATGACCGTCACATGATCTGCCGTGCGGTTATACAGCGTGACTCTGAATCCCATCAAAGCCAGATGCGCGGCCATAGCTTTTCCGCCGTGTCCTGCGCCAATCACCGTATATTTCTCTGGCGTGGTCATGACAACTCCTTTCTTGTTTTGGAAAGACGTTCTTTTTCCGTCAAGGGCTGACCATGCGCGGCAACAGCCAGGCATTGTCCATTGACAATTTGCGTACGGATGACACCCAACCCAAAAGGATTATTCTTCAAATGCGGCGCATCCAAAATACCGCTGGTGACCGCGCTTGCCAGCGTTGCCGCATCCAGCAGCGGGTCTTCCACGCCTGGGGCAGCCAGGCTGCGGATGGCATCCAGGGTGATCTTCGCCTCGGCGGCTAATTGTTCGCGGCGCTGCTGTATCTTGGGATCGGCGGTCATATCGGGCTGGCCGCGCAAGGCGTTTTCGATGGCGCGGCGCGCCAGTTTGCAGGCTTCGATCACATCGTCCGCAGTGGCGGCGTGATGTGCTTCTGTATGCCCGACAACATGGATAATGTGCGGCTTGAGCGCCATTTGCAGGTAAACACTGGCGGCAAGATGGGCGCGAGCGGCATCCGGGTCGAGCGGGTAACTCAGCAGGCCGGTGCGCGTCTGCCGCCAGATGCGGAAGGTGCCCCCCTCTGTCCCCCCATTTTGTTCTGCAAAATGGGGGGATGAAAGGGGGGTAATCAGGTCAAGCACCGCCAGCATTTTTGCCAGATCCATCGCGTCCGAAAGCCCGGGCGGGCTGTTGAACATCAACTGGGATATGTAATCCTTCACACCGAAGGCACGCGCATTATAAGCCGAGAGGTAAGCTGAAATGACAAACACCACATCCGGCGCATCGCGCATGCCCCAATGGTGCGGCTCGTTCAGTTCGACCGGTATGCCGCGTTCGCCATACCAGGCCATCACCTGCTGATGTTCGCGGATGGAACCTTCCAGATCCCAGGGACCGCGACCGTCCATCTGGTTGAACCAGAAAAGCGGAATAGCAGTCCAGGCGATGTTGATGGTCTCGACATACATCTCGGCCAGGCGGATGAAGTCGTCCGTGCCGGAATAGGTGCGCATGAGCGGGAAGTTGCCGCGCCGGCTGGCGGCGTAGAGGGCGCGGTAATCCTCCGCCGAGCGCACCGGCACGCCGCCCGCCCCTTTGCGGCGCGGGTCCTGCCGCTCAGGGTGGAAGAAGTTTTCCTGGGCATCCTGGTCAATGCCCAACGAGATCACATCCAGCGCCTGCGCCTCGGCTATTTTTGCAGTGCCTTCAAGCGTGGCTTCCAGCGTGGGAAGGCCAAAGTGGTGGCGGATGATTGGAAATGGCGATTTCCGAAGAATGCGTTCAACTGTGCTTTGTGGAAAATCCGCCTCACGCTGACCCTCAGCCGGTTGGCCCTTTAAATAGGCCAGCACCGCATCGGCGGGTTCGCTGCCATCGAAGACACGCTCGAAGAAACCCAACGCCCGCGCCCGTTCCGCCACCGGAGGGGTGCCGCCGAAGGCAAAGCGCACGCCCGCCGCGTGCAATTCCGAGGCCGCCTCGGCAAACTCGCCGAGCAGACGCTCGCCGGTTTCGGGGGTTAAACGATACGAGACGCCGATCAGGTCTGCCTTCTCGCGGCGGGCAGCCGCCAGCACATCTTCCACCGAAACCGCCGGGCCAAGGAAGACCGTCCGCCAGCCAGCAATCTCCGCCAGCCGCAGGAAATTCATCACTCCGGCGACGTGGACACACTCACCCAATGCAGCCGCAACGACCACTTTTTTCATCATGGTTCCACATCTGCTCCTTCTTACATCGCGAAGCCAAAAGGCTTCACGAAATTCGGCCCTTTTGCTTTATCTTTTATAACACAAAAATAACGCTGGGGCGAAGTTTTCCGGCGAAAAGCGCCAAACCGTGCAGTTTCCAAACAGTATCCAAAATTGGACTTAAATCATTTGCCGCCGTGCACCAAAAGTGCTACACTTAGAGCCTATCCGAAAAACGCTCCAGCGACAACGAATGCTTCGCTCGCCGTCCTTCGCGCCTGTCCTGCCTGCACCTGGCGATTTCAGGTGGCCGGACAGGCCAGGGAAGCACTCCTGTGGAGCGGCGGAGCCCCACGGGGTGCTTCGCGAGGGACGCCGCTGGGAGCCAGTTATCCGGATAGACTTTTGGCTTCTTGGGTTCTAAGAGCCTATCCGAATAACGGAATGCAGACTTCAGTCTGCCTGGCATGGCGGACTAAAGTCCGCAGTCCGGGGGTTTATCGGATAGGCACTAAGGCCTGGATTATCAGATAGTTTCTGAGACAGGAGGGCCTCAGATGAAGATCATTGACCAAACTCCGTTTCTATCCGAGGGCGGTAAGATTAGCGCGCTCGACCAGGTCAAGGCCACGCTGAAATATGGGGCGGATTGGCTTCAGGAAATCAACGCCCAGAAGACGGCCATTGCCTGTTTCGGAAAGGTACTGGATAATAGCTTTACGTTGCTGCGCAACGTAAGCCTGGCCGGTCTGGGCGCCAATATTCCCCTCATCCTGATCGGCCCGACGGGCATTTACGTGCTGTACGTCACGCCGTTGCGGGGCATGTTCCGGGCGAAAGGGGATGCCTGGGGAACCTTTGAAGGCTATAACTTCAAGCCAGCGCGCATCAATATAATCGTCCGCACAGCGCAAATGGGACGCGCCGTGCAGACCTACCTGGAACGGCAGGGTTATCCTGGCTCGACGCCGGTCGAAGCGGTGCTTCTCGCCTCCGATCCTGGCCTGTACATTAACAGCATCCGCCCCATCGTCCGTGTGGTCATGAGGGATGCACTGGAACATTTCGCCGCCTCGGTTGTTCAGGGACACGCGGTATTCAGCACTGAGACAGTCCACGATATCCTCAACCGGATCACGAACCCACCCTCCGCTTCGCCGGAGCAGCTAATAGCTCAAGGCATATCTGCCCCACCGTTTGCCGGGCAGGCAGATGCCTTCGGCCTGGGTTCCACACAAGATTCCGCCGCCGGGCTGACCCCAGCCAGAGGCAGCGCGCTTTTCCCCGAGTCGGGCGCATTCGCCGAGTCCCTGGCGTCGCTCCAGCCCGAAACAATCGCCCGAAGGAAAAAGCTGTCGTTCTCGACCAAACAGTGGGCTTTCTTGATCGCCTTCTTTGTCATCGAGATCATCATCCTGATCTTATTCGCCGTCCTGATCGTGTCGAACTTGTAATGGTAGCTGCTTCTCAATGAACTGTGGAGCAGCTACCATAAGCGATTGCGGATGCTCTCTTGAAGCCACCTTTCCTTTCGATCATTATCCCGGCATACAACGAAGAAAACCGCCTGCCCCACGCCCTGGGGCAGGTATTTGCCTTCCTGGAGAAACAGGCTTATTCGGGCGAAGTGCTCGTGATCGAGAACGGCAGCACGGATGGAACCCTCCAACTGGCGCAGCAATATGCCAGCGAGTACCCCAACCTGCGCGCCGTCCACGAAGCCGGGCGCGGCAAGGGACTGGCGGTCCGCCGCGGGATGGCGGAAGCGCGCGGGTCATACCGTTTCGTCTGCGATGTGGACCTCTCCATGCCGGTGGAGGAGATCAACCATTTCCTTCCGCCGACGCTGACCGACTTCGATATCGCCATCGCCTCGCGCGAGGCTCCCGGCGCAGTACGCTACGACGAGCCTTATTACCGCCACCTGACCGGGCGCGTTTTCAATTGCCTCATCCGCCTGCTCGTTTTGCCGGACATACAAGACACCCAATGCGGGTTCAAATGCTTCCGCGCCGCCGTGGCCGAAGACATCTTCCGATACCAAACGCTCACCGGCTGGTCGTTCGATGTCGAAATCCTGCACATCGCCCGCCAGCGCGGCTACCGCATCACCGAAGTCCCCATTCGCTGGCACTACAGCACCGAAAGCAAGATCCACATCCTGCGTGATTCCTGGCGCATGTTCCTCGACCTGCTGGCTATCCGCCGCAACGCCCGGCGAGGAATCTATGATTCGTAGTGACGACTTTCGCGCAGCACCCCCGCGGGGCAGTCGCCAAACGGCTGAAGCCGTTACTACTCCCCTATTCCCCACGCTCGAATTCGAACAAGCTCTCTGGAAGGGCGGATTTAGACACATCGCCGGGATAGACGAGGCCGGGCGCGGCGCGCTGGCCGGCCCCGTGTCCGCCGCAGCCGTCATCCTGCCAAACACGCCGCATCTCGCGCGGACCCTGCGCGGGGTGCGCGATTCCAAGCAGATGACCCCCCTTCAGCGCGAAGCCTGGGCGCCGCGCATCAAAGAAATCGCGCTGGCCTGGGGCGTGGGCTTCGCCTCCGCTGAGGAGATTGACAGCCTGGGCATCGTCCCTGCCACGAAGTTGGCCGTCACGCGCGCCCTGGATTCCTTATCCCTGGCACCTGATTACCTGATCACTGACTATTTGCTCCTGCCCAATTGCCTCCTGCCGCAGACTGCGCTGGTCAAGGGCGAC
>MNXK01000008.1 GCA_001872165.1 Anaerolineae bacterium CG2_30_58_95 | reverse complement strand
TCAGTTCGCGCATATTCCAGTATAGCACGGAAGACTTGCGGTAGACACGCAGGTCGGCCTCCACGCCGAGCGAGTCAACGCCGAGTTGGTTGCACAGGTAGAGGGCGCGCGGCAGGTGAAAGCTCTGCGTGACCAGGATGGCCTCCGTCAAACCGAAGATCGCCTTGGCGCGATAGCAGGTATCGTAGGTGCGGCGGCCAGCGTAATCCAGCACGATTGCATCCCCCGGGACGCCGAGCGAGAGGGCCACCTCGCGCATCACCGCCGGTTCGTTGTACTCCACGAAACGGTTGTCGCCGCTCATCAGGAGTTTCTCGACTTTCCCGGCGAAATACAGGTCGGCGGCGATTTGGACGCGGTCATACAGCACCGGGGTGGCCGTCCCGTCCCGCCACAGCCCCGCGCCGAAGACGATTGCCACGCGGCGCGCCGGGACCTGCGCGGCTGTGTACGTTTTCGGACGCGCGTACAACCCGGTCACCAGGCGTGAGATGACCAGGATGAGAAGTCCGAGAAGGGCGAGAATCAAGAGAATTTTCAGGAACATCTTGACGCTACGTTTGAACACAGGCGGTATTCTACCATGCAAAAAAGAAAGGGTCTTGGGGAAACCTCCATCACCACGGCGATTCCCAGAGAACAAAAGAAACCCGTTTCCGGCGGGAAAACGGGTTTCCAAGTTTTGAAGCAGAGAAAACTAGATGGTCTTCTCGCGTAATACCGAGGAGATGTAGTCCATTGAAGCAACTACCACTGCAATCGCCACCATTTGAGCGCTGGCTCCACGATAGTTAAGCAAGTTAATATTTTGCTGAAGTAAGAAGCCGATGCCGCCGCCGCCGACGAAGCCGATAATGGTAGACATACGCACATTTATATCCCAGCGGTACATGGTATAGGAAATATAGGGTGGGATAATTTGCGGGATGACCGCATACACAATCGTTTGCAGACGATTGGCACCTGTCGCCTGAACGGCTTCCAACGGGCCGGACATGATGCTCTCGACCTGCTCGGAGTAAAGTTTTGCAAGGCTGACAATGGTGTGCAAACCCAACGCCAAAACACCTGCAAAGGGGCCAATTCCTACTGCAATTACGAAAACAATCGCCATGATCAGCGCTTCCACTGAACGCAAGGCGTTAAGGATTGTGCGGGTAATGAAGTAGATCACCATGCCTATTGGCAGTGCTTCTTTGGCTTCGCTGAAGATTGCCAGGAGAATACCCAGCAATCCACCCACTGCCATTGGGCCCCAGAGGGTATACAAAGGATTGCCGATCTGATACAACCAGTTTATTAATAGTCCAAGCAAAGTCAGGATGGTGGCCCCAGCGATGGAAGTTAGAAACAGATTGATGGTTTTTAGGCCTTTGGCGGAAAGTTTTTCAGAACCTTGTTGCCCAATGCGACCCAGGAAACTGCCCAGGGCGCCACCGGCAACCAAACCACCCAGGACAGGGGTCAGGAGTGCAACAATATTGCCGACCTGGAAAAGGAAATTTCCCAAAAAGCCGAAGGATCCCAGAGCACCTCTGAGATTCATACCGACGATCTTCGTCAAGCTAGCCAATTGGAAGAATCCATAGAAGCCAACCAACACTCCCAGCAGTAACACACCCAGACGTGCCAGACGGATGGGTAAATGAGGGGGATTAATCTCCTCCGGAGGGATAGCCCAGCGCATTCCCAGCCAGATGAGCATCGGGGAAACCACAACACTTGCCAGGTTTATCCAGATATTCGAACCGATCGCATTGCTGATATCACCCACCTCGCGTACGATCAAGAAGCCCAATGCAATGCCGATTGGCCATCCCAAAGCAGATAGCGAGATGCTAATTAATGGGCTTTTAACCGGTTTCATCAGGTTGCGGGCAGCGAGAAAACTAAGCGGGATGGCGAGAATCGTTCCAAAAACGGTTGCCAACAGCGCCAGGAAAACCGTTTCAATAATTTTATCCCAGGTATCATGGGCTGTTTGGGTAAGATGAGGTAATCCGATATTGCGGCGGAGTGAGGCGCGTATGTATTGCATGTCGGTGCTTTGCCGGTCGGGAAGGATCATGCTGGCAATAAAGTACCCTGTAGAATCAGTTTCCACGTTTACACGTCCCAGCGTCACCACATTGTTCGGGTCGTTCCCGGGAACGAACCGCAGAGGACCGGAGGCCTTGGAAGCGAAATTAAATCCCTCCACTTGGATCGTGTCACCAGGGTTGGCACAAGCAGGAGTTATTACCAGATAAGGGTTGGAAGCAGTTTGGTTTGGCATAGCAGGAAGACTTCCATCTGTTAGGCAAGGTACAAAGAGCGGGGCGTTAATGACCTCTTCTACCTGGTCGTACTCAAAAAAATCTGGTTTTGCAAGTGCGCGTGCCACGCGGATCAGACTCTCCTGGCGTTGTTTGCTGCGCAGCTCTTCCAGATTTATCTTGGTGATCTGAAATCCATAGGCTAAAATGACCATGACCAGAAGGGAAGCCAGCCCAACTTTTATGGATTTCCAGGGGGAGGCCTTGCGATCATTTTTATTCTTCATAAATCATCACCCTACCCGCTCAGCATCGCGGCCGTAAATGTCTTTGAATTTCTTGTCGTCAATATCTTTAGGCAGCCCCTCGAATACTAATTTTCCTTCGTTTAGCGCAACAACCCGGCCCGCGTAGCGGTGCACCAGATCCAAAAAATGCAAGCTGCACAGAACAGTGATGCCATCTTTTTTGTTAATATCTTCTAGATGAGTCATTATGCTGTGCGCCAGAACCGGATCGAGGCTGGCGACCGGCTCATCAGCCAGGATCATTTCCGGGTCCTGCATGAGCGCCCGCGCAATGCCGACGCGCTGCTGCTGTCCGCCGCTGAGTTCATCGGCACGCTGGTAAGCCTTATCTGCAATGCCTACTCTTTTCATTTTCTGAATGGCCTTCTCGATGTCTTCCTTCGGGAAGCGGTTCATCAGGCTCCAGGCTGGGTTGACATAACCCAGGCGTCCTGCGAGGACATTAGTGATAACTTTAGAACGGTGAACCAAGTTGAAATGTTGGAAAACCATTCCAATGCGACGTCGAATCCTGCGCATCTCATCCTGTGAGGCGGCGGTGATATCTTCACCGTTCCAAAGAATCTGCCCGGCAGTGGGTTCGACCAAGCGATTGATGCAGCGCAGCAAAGTAGATTTACCCGATCCACTTAAGCCGATAATAGCTAGAAACTGGCCGTCTGGTACTTCAAAGCTGACATTATCGAGCGCTTTCACGCCGCCGTCATAAATTTTGGTTAGGCTTTTGACTTGAAGCATATAGAATATCCTGAAAAACCGTGATTTTGGCGCAGCGTATGCCGATGGGTAATGAATAGCGCTGGATGGATTCAACCCCTGGTGTTTGTCTGTAGAGTAATGGAATGAGTACAATTTGGGGCAGGGATGCTTCGCGACCCTGCCCCAAAGATTCTTGGAAATGTACCGATTTAGGGTTTGATTGTGTAGCCGGTAGCTTCGACCATGGCACGAACCATGTCATATTCGGCATCGGTGGCGGGCATAATGCTGGTCCAGCCGTAGAAGTCATTGTTGCCGATGGAGCTCTTCCACTCTTCGGTCTCAGCGAAGGCTACCAAAGCGGTTTCGATCTGGGCGCGTAAATCAGCAGGGAACTCAGGCCCAAAGGACAGGGTGTCGTTCGGAATGGCAGCGGAAACCGCTAAGATGCGAACTTTCTGCACCACGTCCGGAGCTTCGGTGCGGATGTTGGCACGCGCATCGAGAACGCGCCAGCCATCGCACAGGATTTTCTTGCCATCCTCACTGAGAGCGCAATTCGGAATGGATTCCGCAGGAATTTCGTACTGTTCCAGCTTGGTGATTTTGCCAGCCAGGTAGTCTGCATAGCTGAAGGCAGACTTGCCATCTGGGTTGAGCGGAACGCTGTAGAAGACAGTACCAAAGTCAACTTCGCCGTTGTATACGGCTGTGACGGTCTGATTGTGACCACCAGTCTGGACCTGCTCGCCGGGGGTAATACCAGCCGCGGCCAGTTCGACGGTCGGGACCATGTAACCGGAAGTCGAGCCCTGGTCGCCGTAACCCCAGGTCGCACCTTGCAGGTCGGCCAGGGTCTGGTATTCGCTGTCGCGAGCGACAATGTACTCAGCCCAGTAGACCGGGTAGCCGTAGCGAACGGCCTTAAAGGCAACATCCACGCCGCAAAGCTGGCTGGCAATGGCGTAGCCGAGGCCGGGGATGAAGGCCATGGTGTCTGTGGGGGAAGCGCACATCTCTTCGATAGTGGCGGCGTAGGAAGTCGGAACAATCACTTCGAAGGTCAGGCCAGTCGCCTGGTTCAGGGCATCAGCCATAACCTTACCGCCTGTAACGATGATGTTGGCATCCACTGACGGGACGAACAACACCTTGATGGGGTGTTCCGGTGAACCGATTGTGGGTGCAGGCTCCTCGGTTGGGGTCGCGGTTGGCGCCTCGGTCGGCGCCTGCGTCGGCGCCTGGGTGACCACGGGTGTGGGTGTCGCCGTAGGCCCGCAGGCTGTCAGCAGCATCGTCGCCGCTACCAGCAAAGAAAGAAACAGGTAGAACTTCTTCATTTCGTCTTCTCCTTTCAATAAAAGAATAGGGTTTTTGGGGATGGCTTCCCCATTTGACTTTATGGTAGGTAACTGCCCTACCATTATGATGATAACTTGAAATGAGCGTAAAGGCAAGTGCCAAGTCTCATGAATTCGACTATAATCAAAGCATGAAGAAGACAGTCGTTCGAATTCTGCTTATCCTTCTTGCCCTTATCCTGGTCTGGGCTGTTGTCAACGCTTTCAACGGTATCAACGATAACATCCGCAGCGCGATACAGCCCCTGCAGCAGACCAACCGCGACCTAAGCACGCAAGTCGCCGCGCTTTTGCACCCAACGCCAACGGTCATTCCGGACCCGGTCACGATCGTGCACGAGGTGCGCTCGCTGGCGCGGTTGGAGACCATCCAGTACAGCGTCGAGAAGGTCATCACGGCCGAGGTCAACCAGGGTATATTTGGGCCGCTCTTCGGCGACAAATTGCTGTTCGTGGCGCATGGCGTGGTCATCGCTGGCCTGGACCTGGAAAAAATCAACCCTGATGACCTGACGGTGAAGGATAACGTCTTGTACGTTCACCTGCCGCAGGCTGAGA
>MNXK01000192.1 GCA_001872165.1 Anaerolineae bacterium CG2_30_58_95 | reverse complement strand
GTTGACCTCGATTTGGAGACTGGACGCGTGGTCGGCTTGTTCTAGAGTGGTCGAAAGTCGAAAGTCGAACGTTGGAAGGTTGAAGGTGACTTCAGCCTATCCGCATAATGGAATGCAGACTTCAGTCTGCCCTGCATTGCGGACTAAAGTCCGCATTCCACGGCGTTCCACGGGATTTTCGGATAGGCACTTCAACCTTCCAACTGTTTAACCTTCGACCTTCGACCTTCGACTTTCGACTTGATTATGGAACTGTCCTTTTTGACCATTACCGAAGCGTTGGCGCTTATCTCTCGTCGGGAGATTTCCGCAGGCGAACTGACCGAGGCCTGCCTCCGTCAAATCGAGCGGCTCAACCCGTCGCTGAACGCGTTCATCACGGTCCTGGCCTCCGAGGAAGTGATCAGTGATCAGTCATCAGTGATCAGTGACGGATTGCTATGGGGTATTCCACTGGCATTGAAGGATCTCTACGAGACTGCCGGCATCCGTACCACCGCCGGCTCCAAATTCTTCGCCGACTACATCCCTGTCGAAGACGCCTTCGTTGTCCAGAAACTTAGATCAGCAGGCGCAGTCATTCTCGGTAAAACGAACATGCACGAGATCGCCCTGGGTGTGACGGGCGTCAATCCACACTACGGCGCGTGCCGCAATCCGTGGGACGCGGCGCACATCACCGGCGGCTCATCGAGCGGCAGCGCGGTTGCGCTGGCGGCCGGGATGTGCCTGGGTGCGCTGGGCACGGATACGGGTGGCTCGATCCGCATCCCGGCCTCTTTGTGCGGCGTAGTCGGCTTGAAGCCGACTTATGGGCGCGTCAGTTTGCGCGGCGTCATCCCGCTCTCGTGGAACCTCGACCACGCCGGCCCGATGGCGCGCAGCGTGCGGGACGTTGCGCTGATTCTGCAAGTCATTGCCGGTTACGATCCGCTGGATCCTAAATCAGCGGATGTACCTGTGGGCGAATATATTGCCCATCTCGGCGGTGGCGTCAAAGGCTGGCGGGTTGCCCTGGCGGCTGGGGAGTACGTTGAAGCCTCCGACCCGGAAGTGCTGGCGGCGGTGAATGCCGCGGCGCAGATTTTCAAAGAGTTGGGCGCGCAGGTGGAAAGAGTGGACATGGACTGGCTCTCCGATCTGGCCCAGGCCAATACCCGCATGACCCAGGCCGACGCGGCCGCCTATCACCGCCAGCGGCTGGCCGCGCACCACGACTGGTTCGGCGCGGACGTCCGTCAGCGGCTGGAAACCGGCGCGGCTCTCACTTCCAGCGAGTACGCGCTCGCCAGGCGGACGCAGGCTGAAGGTCGCCGCCACTGCGAGCAATTATTTGAGAAATTCGACGTTTTGCTCCTGCCGACCACCCCCATTCCCGCGCCACCCATCGAGGGGACACAGGCCGTTGAAGCTGCCCTCCACTTAACGCGCTTCACCGCCCCCTTCAACCTGACCGGTCTGCCGGCTCTTTCGCTGCCTTGCGGATTTACGTCCGCCGGGCTGCCGATTGGTTTGCAGATCATTTCAGGTCCGTGGAAAGAAGCTAAGGTATTGCGGGCCGGACATGCCTTTGAGCAAGCCACCGAGTGGCACCTGCGCCGTCCGGTCCTCTAAGATCAATACTTTTTAGTTAGCGGGTCGGGCTCCCATGCCCGACGGCGTGCCCGCAGGGTGCTTCGCGAGGAGCCGTCTCTGCGACCTTATCTAAACAGTATTGCCTCTAAGATGGGATTCTCAAGCGTTGGCAATTTTACGGTCCTTCTCGACCCACCAGGCAAGGTCTTCGAAGGCATCGGGGTCAAATTCCAAGTTTTTCACGCACCTGCTCCAGTGAAATGCCCTCGGTGCGCTGTTTGGCTTCCAGCAGCCGCTTTTTCATTACTTTGCTTTTGAGCAGAAGGGTAGTCTCTCGCTCGGACTCGATTTCGCGCCAGAGTTCGATGGGCACAATCACGCTGGTGGTTTTGCCACTATCATCAGAGATGTATTGAATATTTACTTGAGCCATACTCGCCTCTCAATTTGACTATATTTTACCAATTTCTACTCCTGCAGACAAGCCAGCAGGTTTGCCAGCGCACCCTGCGGCTCGGAAGGGGTGATTGCCAGCACCGGCACGGACGCTGCCATGTACACGTCCGACACATTCCCCACCTTCCAGCGACGGGGCAGGATTCCAACCGCATTTGCATCATTGGCGATGGCTTGGTACATCTCGTCCGGGCTGGTGGCAAGCCGCGCCAGTGAAGTTAGCGCTAATCCCTGCATCACGGCCGCCTCGAAGATCTGCTGTATCTCCTCGCCCGATGTGTATATCCATACTTGCACGGACGCGTCTGCGCCGCCGACCTGGCTCCAATTGCGGATGCGCCCACTGAACAGCTCTCGCACCTGCGTTGCGCCAAGATTCGCGAGGGGGTTGTGTGGGTGTACGACAACAAGGATCTCTTCACTGCCGATCTCGAACGCGGGTGCAGTCAGCGGAACCGGTTCGCCGAGGCGAATTGCGAGATCCGCGGAGAGATCGAAATATTGCGCGGCGCGTTGGTCAGCGAGCACTGGGATTCCTCCCGCACAGCCATACACGCCAGATAACCAGGGCTGGGCTGCCGCGCTGTATTGAACGATGATGGGATCGGGCGCGACGGTCGGCGTGGCGGGGGAGCAGGAGGCAAGAAATAATGCGTAAAACGTAAAACATAAGAAATTGTGAAGTAACGGTGAATGCCGGTAGGTCATTGGTTTACCAATCACTCAGCAAGGCTGCCAGCAACCGGGCGCGTTCCGGCAGGCTGCTGGTCAGGATGTACTCTCGCTCAGAATGGAGACCTTCACCAATCGCACCCAATCCATCCAAAACGGGAATGCCCAGCGGAGCGACGAAGTTCGCGTCGGATGCGCCGCCCGAACCGCCTGCCTGGAGCGCGATGCCCATCTTCTCGGCAATCTCCTTCGCCCGCTCGAACGTGGCTTTCATCCTTTCGTCGAAAGGCATCGGCGGGCGGTTGATTCCGCCGGTCACCTCGATGGACGTGCCCTCCAGGACAGGTTTCAACCTGTGCAGCCGCGCCAGGATGCGCTCGGCCTCGCCGGGCTGCATCACGCGCAAGTCCACTGAGGCCACAGCTTCATCCGGGACGACGTTCGTCGCGATCCCGCCTCGGATCACGCCGACGTTGAGCGTGGTGCCTTTTTCGTAGTCGGTCAATTTTTGGATGGCGAGCACTTGATGGGCGAGTTCTTCGATGGCGTTCCGACCCTTTTCGTGGTCGCCGCCGGCGTGGGCGGCGCGTCCCCGCACGCGGACCTTGAAATCGCCCACACCCTTGCGCCAGGTCTTGACCGCCCCGCCCATCAGCCCGGATTCGAGCACCAGCGCCAGCGCGGATTCTTTTGCCAGGCTCTCGATCAACGCCCGAGATGTGCGGCTGCCGATTTCTTCATCGGAGGTGAACAGCGCGGTGATGGGACGCGGCGGCAGGCTTCCGGTCTCGCGCAGCGCGGCGATAGCGGTCAAAGCGATGACGATACCGCCTTTCATATCCAGGACGCCGGGGCCGAAGATCTTGCCGTCCTTTTCGTAGAATGGCATTTTTATCAGCGTGCCAAGCGGGAAGACGGTGTCCATGTGGGACAGGAGTAGGATGCCATCTCCCCTCTCCTCGTAGGAGAGGGGGCGGGGGTGAGGTCCCCAGCGCGCGACGATGTGATCGCCGGTCCCGGTCTGCGGATGGATCTCGACCTGCGCGCCCAGGCGCCGGCATTCCTCCGCCACGATCGCTCCGACACGGTCCACGGCAGCCTTATCGTGCGAGGGGGATTCGATCTCGACCAACCGCTCGAGCAGGGCGATCATGCCGGCTTTTTGGGCGTCGAAATTGTTCATAGTAACCGACTTAGTGCCAGGCAAACGGCTCCGGCAATGGCGCAATAAGCTGCAAACGGGTAGAGCGAATGCCCGGTCAGGTAGCCGAGCAGCCATTTGACCACGAACCATCCGATCACGCCCGCGGTGACAAATCCAACTGCCATGGGGAGCAGAAAGCTGGTCAGCTCGGGCATTTTCAGCACATCGAACATTTCGTAGCCGCCGGCTGCCAGCATGACCGGGATGGACATCAGGAACGCGAAGCGCGCCGACGAACGCCGATGGAAACCGCGCAGCATCCCGCCGCTAATGGTCGTACCGCTGCGTGACGCGCCGGGGAAGACCGCGAGGATCTGGAAGAGGCCGATGACGAGCGCATCGAACCAGGTTATCGTTCGCAGCCTGCGGGATCGCTTGCCAATCCATTCCGCCAGCAGCATCAAGAACGCTGCCGCGAGGAGACGTATCGCTGCTTCTATCAGTGGCTGACGGAACAGGAGCTTTACCTCGTCTTTGAGAAAGTAGCCTGCTAAGAGGGCGGGGATGGTGGCGATGAGTATGCACCACCCAAGTCTCGCATTCGCCTCCGAGCGTTTTCTTTTCTTGTACGTTTCAGACTCTTCTTTTTCGGGATCGTACGGCTTACGGTAGCTGACGGGGGAAAACATGGCGCGTATTATTTCCCATAGATCTTTCCAGAAGTATACGATCAGAGAAACGATTGTTCCCAATTGGACGATCACCAGGAACGCAAAGGTGGCGTCGTCCGAGGGGATGCCGAGCAGCGTCTGCCCGATCAGCAGGTGGGCAGTAGACGATACCGGGATGAATTCGGTCAGGCCCTGGATGATTCCGAGCAAGAAGGAGGTGAGTAGATTCATTTGATTTT
>MNXK01000208.1 GCA_001872165.1 Anaerolineae bacterium CG2_30_58_95 | reverse complement strand
TGGTGCGGGATGACCGGATTGATTTTTTACAGGCGCGGTACCATTATTGATCCCCTTGCTGTGACCTAATAATTGAAAACTGATCATGGTTGCCGATTGCGCAACCATCACTGGTACGTGATCGACTCCACGCGGATGTTCTCTTCGCCGACCATGCCCTTGAGTTTATCAAGCAATTCGGCGCACAGGTGGGTGGTATCGTTGGGGAATTCGATCAGGTGGCCGCGCCCGTTCTCGAAAATGTGCAAGGTGAAATGATCCCTGCCGGGGTAAGAAATGAACGTCCCGTGCAGGCGGCGGATACGGCGCTGATCGCGGATCGGGTCATCGCTGGGATGCAGGATGGCGGTGATCATCTGCGGGGGATGATCGGCATCCAGGTTCGGGGAAGGAGAGGCTGGGCGCGGAGAAGCAGGTGACAACGAATGCCCTACGGGAGAGCTGAGGGGCAGGGGAGCAGAGGAGCTGGGGGGCAAGGGAGCAGAGAAGCTGGGGGGCAGGGGAGCAAGAGATGAGGAGGTCTCCTCCCAGCCTGGCGGGAATGCTTCGGGTGGGGGAGGTACATTTTCGGAACCCCCTCCCGTCCCTCCCGACGAGGGGGAGGACTTCTTGTAAGTAGCGGAAGGTTCGGAGACGCGTCGGGTTGGCGCCGGTTTCTGAACGCGGGAAACAGGCCGCGGGGAGTCCGCTGCGGGTTTGACTGGCTGGGAGGATTTCTCGTCAGCAGAAACGGTCAGTTCGATATTGGTGCGAATTTTGTCCACCAATATTTTCGGCGGGGTGGACTGGGCGTCCACTTTGCCTTCGGCGAGGATGATCCCGCCGACTTCGAGGCTGGTCTCATATTTCTCCCAGGTGCGCGGGAAGAGCACCAGTTCGATGTTCCCTTGCAAGTCTTCGAGGGTAACCCAACCCATCATTTTGCCGGTCTTGGTCGTGTGTGGGCGGATGCCTGTCACCATGCCGGCCACGCGGACTGGCTCCTGATGCGCGGCTTCGCCGAGTTGACCGGAGAAGTAGCTGACGATTTTCGTGAGCGCCGCCATGTGCTGTGTGAGCGGGTGCTCGGAGACGTACAGGCCAATCAGCTCGCGCTCCCAGTTGAGCTGCTCGCGGCGGTCGAGGTCAGGGACGTCTGGCAGGCTGATGTTATCGCTGACGCCGGTCGCCGCGCCGAAGAGGCTCATCTGGCCCATCTGCTCGGCGCGGAAGTGGGCCGTGCTGACGGCCACGACGCGTTCGAGGGCTGCCAGCAGGGCCGCCCGCTGGCCGAAGGCATCCAGTGCGCCCACTTTGATCAGGCACTCCAGGGCGCGCTTGCCGACCGCGCGCAGGTCAACCCGCCGGGCAAAGTTGTTCAGGCTGGTGAAGGGGCCTTCGGAGCGCGCCTTCAGGATCAACTCCACTGCGCCCTGACCGGCGTTCTTGACCGCGCCCAGCCCAAAGCGGATGGCGGATGGCGGCTCGATGGTGAAATCCCAATCGCTGGCATTGATATCCGGCGGCAAGACTTGGATGCCTATGCTGCGGGCTTCAGCCACGTAGAGGGCTACTTTTTCAATCTGGTTCTTCGAGACCGAGAGCAGGGCGGTCATGTACTCGACCGGGTAGTGGCGCTTCAGATATGCCGTCTGGACGGCGATAACGCCATAGTCCGCCGCATGGCTCTTATTGAATCCATACCGCGCAAACTCTTCCCAATCGGCGTAGATGGCCTCGGCGGTTTTTTCCGGGATGCCGTGCATCGTCGCGCCGGTGATGAACTTGCCGCGATGCTTTTCGATCTCCTTTTTCTTCTTCTTGGAGATGGCGCTGCGCAGGTCGTCGGCTTCGGAAGGCGTGTATCCGGCCAGTTCGACCGCGGCGCGCATCAACTGTTCTTGATAGACAGGAATTCCGAATGTTGAGCGGAAGATAGGTTCGAGTGAGGGGTGACGGTATTCGGCCAGGCTTTCGCCGTGCATACGGCTGATGTAATCGGGGATGAATTCCATCGGGCCGGGGCGAAAGAGCGCCACCATGGCAATCACATGTTCCAGCGCGGTTGGCTTCATCTGAACCAGCCAGCGGGTCATGCCCGAACCTTCCAGTTGGAAGACGCCGGCCGTACTGCCTTCACCCAGCATAGTGTAAGTCTCGGCATCGTCGGTGGGGATGTTATCCAGATTCAGTTTGACCCCATGCCGCTGCTGGATCAGGTCGCAGGCACGCGCCATGATGGTCAGCGTGGCCAGCCCGAGGAAATCCACCTTGAGCATTTTGAGCTTTTCCAACATACCCATCTCGAACTGGGTGACGGTCTTGATGGGCGTCTCTTCGGCGTTGGAGGTTGGGCGGTGCAGCGGCAAGTATTCGATCAGCGGCTTATCCGAGATGACCACACCCGCCGCGTGCGTCCCCGCGTTGCGGACCACGCCTTCCATCTTGCTGGCGATATCAATCAGTTCACGGATGTGATCCGCCGACTCATATTCTTTCTTTAACTCCGCAACCTGCTCCACGGCCTCGGCCAGTGTCATCGGCTTGCCGGGGATATTCGGGACGAGTTTGGCAACCCGATCCACTTCGGGGAGAGGAATATCTTTCACGCGGCCCACATCCCGCAAGGCGCCACGTGCCCCCAACGTGCCAAAGGTGATGATCTGGGCGACCTTGTCCTGCCCGTACTTTTGGACGGTGTATTCCAACATCTCGGCGCGGCGGTCGTCGCGGAAGTCCAGGTCAATATCCGGCATCGAGATGCGGCCCGGGTTCAGGAAGCGCTCGAAGAGCAGTTCGTGTTGTAGCGGATCAACCAGCGTGATATCCAACATGTAGGCGACGATCGAACCGGCCGCTGAACCACGCGCGTTGTACCAGATGTCCCGTTCACGGGCGTAGCGGCACAGGTCCCAGACGATGAGGAAGTAGGCGTCGAATCCCATCTTGTGGATGACGCCCAGCTCGTAGTCGAGGCGGGTGCGGACCTCGGAACTGTCCGCGCGTTCCCCATAGCGACGCGCTGCCCCATCCGCGCACAGCGACTGGAGATAGGTCTCCGCCGTGTACCCCTCCGGGACCTCAAATTTTGGCAGGCGGTAATTCTCGACTTCCAGGTTCACATTGCAGCGCTCGGCAACCAGCAGGGTGTTTGCCAGCGCCTGGGGGACCTCGGCGAACAGGCGCGACATTTCCTCCGGCGAGCGCAGGTAGTACGATGGATCGGTCATGCGCATCCGGTCGGGATCGGTGAGCAGCGCGCCGGTCTGGATGGCGAGCAGGATGTCCTGCAGGCGGGCGTCCTCGGCATTGATATAGTGCACGTCGTTGGTGGCGATGAAACGGGAATCGTAGCGGTGGCCCAGGTCGAGCAGGTTCTTGTTGATGGTTTCGAGGGCAGGGATGTCGTGCTGCTGAAGCTCGAGGTAGAAGTTATCCTTGCCAAAAACTTCGTAGTAATAGTCGAGCGTCTTGCGGGCCGCGTCCACCTGACCGTTTTCGAGCAGGCGCGGCACCTCTGCGGACATGCAGCCGGAAGAACAGATCAGCCCTTCGGCGTGTTTGGCGAGGAATTCCTTGTCAATGCGGGGATAGTAGTAAAAGCCTTCGAGCTGCGCCGCGGAGGCGATTTCGAGCAGGTTCTTGTAACCGGTCTCGTTCTCAGCCAGCAGCAGCAGGTGCGAGGACTTGCGGTCTTCCTTCGCGTCGTGCTCCTTCATCGTCCGCGCTGCCATGTACGTTTCCAGTCCGATGATGGGCTTGATGCCGGCTTCTTTAGCGGCGTGGTAGAACTCGATCACGCCGAACATCGTGCCGTGGTCGGTGATGGCCAGGGCCGGCATGTTCATCTCTTTGGCGCGCTTGACCAGCTTCTTGATGTTGCTGAAGCCGTCGAGCAGGGAGTATTCAGTATGGACGTGGAGGTGGGCGAAGGACATTACCAGTAACCAGTGATCGGTGAGTTCGATTGGATTATAGCACGCGGCAGGAATGATAGAACCTATGTTTGGCTTAAAAATTCCTCCTTGACCGAACACATTTCACGCAAGTGGGGCCAGTGGTACGAGTCGCCGGAGGAGTTGCTGGAGCAGTTGATGAAGAGAGGGATCGAGATAAGCGTGAAGGAGTAACGCGGCTTCATGATATAATAGTGATGTATATCATGAAAGGAGGATGCTATGGCTCTGATCAAACACCCCATTCAAATTTACGTGGATGAACGGCAGAACCGGGCGCTGCGGCGGCTGGCGAAGGATAAAAACGCCTCGATCTCCGAGTTGATTCGGCGCGGGATTGACTTGCTCCTGAATCAGGTCCCGGTCGAAGAAGACCCCGCCTATCACTTGATTGGACTCGTATCTTCGGGCGTCAGCGACATTGCCGAAAACCACGATGAATACATTGTGCAGGAGATTGAAAAGGAGTGGAAGCGATGACGCGCCGCGTCTTCGTGGATACCAGCGCCTGGGTTGCCGTGGTGGACTCAAGCGACAGTCACCACTCTGCAGCAACAGAGACTTACGCTCGTCTCTTGAAAAGCCAGGTCACTTTTGTCACCACCATTCTCGTCGTCGCAGAAACACAAGTTTGGCTGCGCCGCAGGATAGGCGCAGAGGCTGCTTCAGCATTTCTTAAAAACGTCAACGAGAGCCAGCGCATCGAGATTGTGTATCCCAATGCCCGGCTGGAAGCCGAAGCCAAACGCATCCTGCGCCAGTATGAAGATCAGGATTTCAGCCTGGCCGATGCGATCAGTTTCGCGTTCATGCGCCAGAATGGACTGACTGAGGCATTTGCCTACGACCGGCATTTTGCCACTGCGGGATTCAC
>MNXK01000074.1 GCA_001872165.1 Anaerolineae bacterium CG2_30_58_95 | reverse complement strand
CGGCCGGTCGGGATGGGCGAAGCCGGCCGCTTCGGAGGCCAGCGGCCAGAACAGGTCCACCATGCGCCGCGCCAGCCCACCGACGGTCAGAACGCTGGCTTGTCCACCCGCAACCAGGCCGGGTTGACGTAACGCGTCCACGTAGGGCGCGGCCAGCGTTCGTTGCGGGGCGAGCACGAGCAGCGCGTCGGCGGGGATGCCTTGCGCCAGCAAGTACAGCATACGTGCCACGCCGACGGTCGTCTTGCCGCAGCCGGCCGGGCCGGAGAGGAAAAGCCTGGCATTGGTGGGAGCCTCAATAACGGCGAGTTGTCCCTGGGTCAGAGCGAGCATGGCTCAAGATTAGCGGAAGGCGGGCGGTTTGTCAACCGCTCGGCGTGGACGTTTCGGTGGGCTGGAGCTCCTCGCCGGGCGGGGTTGTATCGTAGGTGCTGCCGCTGTAACCGATGCTGCACACGCCGATGTTGTTCTGGATGACGCAGGCTGACATATCCCCGCTGGCCAGCAGGCTGATCAACATGGGCAGATCCTCGGGCAGATCGGTGAGCAGGATCAGGGTATTACTGACCACGCCGGGTTTGTACAGCATCAAGCCGATCCCGGGGCGACCAATCTGACCGAAGCCAGGAATGGTAATCGAGGCCGAGTCTTCGAGTCCCAAATCGAATGTGTTGGTGTAGCGATCCAGGTCGTCGGATGGGGTCAGCAAGCCCAAGACAATCGTATCACTGCCGCTGACCGTTTTGGGCGCGACGAGGAGGGAGGTATTCGTCCATTGGAGAGCACTCTGCAGAGAGGCGACCGGGGCAAGCAAGTCAGCGGTCATTTGCAGGTCGCCAACGATCAGCAGATTGGCCTGGCGGGCGAAGAGATAAGGGAAATCGGCCAGGGTGTGTGTGCGCGTCCCGCTGAGGGCAAAATCAGCGATCGCGCCGACCAGCAAGCCATTGTCAGCCACTTGGTTATAAGGCGGCATCAGGAAAGTCGAATCACCGATGGCCAGGGCGCTCCCGTCGGCGCTCAAGGCGGCCGCGACCAATTCCTGCCCGAAGCCTGACAAGGGACTTTTGCTCGAGTCGGTCAGTGACGAGAAGGTGCTCTCGTCGCCTGCGATAAGCGCTTTGCCATTCTCGGCGCTGACCGAGTGTGCGCCATACAGGGCAACCTGGCCCAGGCCTTGCGTCAGAGCTTCCTCGCCAAACCGGGTAAACAGAACGTTGCGGAAGTTACCCTCGTTCTCCACCAGGTTGTATAGATAGTCATTGGCAAAAGTGATCCCAAACGACTCCAGGAGCGTATTGGCCGCGTTCACGTCCGATATCATTACGATATTACCGCTGATGTAATCGGAATCGTATATGCCATGCGTCGGATCGGCAAAAACGATCAGGCGTCCGCCGCGCTGGGCAAATTGCCCTACCAGGGTTACTTCATCGGCGCTGAAGGTAGTGGTTGGCGAGATGACAATGTACGCGCTGGCGTATTTGAGCCGATCAAACAGGTACGGATAGCCGTTATCGAATTCGACCCGCGCCCCGCGCCGGGTCAGGGCTGAGACGAACGCCTGTATATCGCTCGGATCGTAGAGGTTGATGTGACTGTAGTCCAACACCACCACTTTGCCCGAAAGGGTTGAAGTCGTTTCAGGAACCGCCGTAGAGATGGGCGGCTGAGGGATGCTTGCACCGGCGTAATCCGGCGCTTGGATTTTCGGATGGCTGGGAATGCCTCGATAGAACCACAATCCGCGCGCCAGGATAGGCAGGACGAGAACCGCAAGGGCGATCCAGATTTGATAGCGTTTGAGTGTATTCATGGCAGCCTCCGCTATTTTTCCACCGGCAGCGGCGGGATATAGAGCAGGTACAGGCCCGGCTCTTTGGGATAAGGCATGGTAATGCCTTCAGGAGATTGGTAGAAGAACGCGCTGGACGAGCTTTGAACGCCCGCCAAGTCGTACAAATCGGCTGCTTGATAATGGCCGACGCGCGCCAGCTCGGCTGCTTTGGCAACCGCGTCGGATTCCGCTCCCAGCGCGTCGATCAGACCCATACGCAGGGCCTCGCTGCCGGGCCAGATCTGACCCCGCAGGATGGTCTCCGGCCCGACCTCGAGCCGGCCGCCGCGCCCCAGGCGGACTGCCTGGTAGAAGCCTTGCTTGATCATCTCCATCTCGCGCACGTAAGTATCGCGCGGCGAACCCCACAGCTTATATGGGCCGGTGGAAATGATGTCCTCGAAGATGATCGGGGAAGGCGGGAGATAGCCGATGACGCCTATATTACCGATCTCAGAGGTCGGCTTGGCGAAGATGTAGTCGCTGCCGACCGAGAGATAGTAGGCCCCACTGGCGGCCATGCTTCCCACGGAGGTGACGATCGGTTTGGCCTGGCGCAGGCGCAGCAGTTCCAGGTAGACGGCCTCGGTGTCCGCGACGGTGCCGCCCGGGCTGTCCATGACCAATACGACAGCGCGGACCTCGGGATGCTCGCGGGCGTAATTGATCTGGGCGATCATATCCTGGGCGCTGTAAGAGTAGATGGCATCGTTCAAGTGGATCAAGCCGATCACCGGCTTGGGGACAGCCGCGGCGATCAGCACACCAATAATCAGGGGCAGCGCAATCCACAAAAGGATGTGGCGGACTTGCTCCCAGGTGATTTCCTGGTTCCCAAGCTTCATACCAGCCTCCTTCGAGTCAGATGTAGCGCGATATTCATATCGCCTTTGGTTGCGGAATAAATTCCGCGTTACGGGATTACGTTGCGTCGAGCATACTGGAATCGAATGGATTTGTCAATCGCCATTTGGTTTTTCGTTCTGCCCAGCCGTTGACAGCCCCATACCCTACAGGTATAATATCGCCCGTCTCTGCCCCGGCAGCAGTTCGCTGGGGCGGTCGCTTGTATCCCGGCTTCCCCGCAGCGCGGCGAAAACCAGTAAAATGGCAAGCGCGGCGTGTGCGGCGAAGCGAAGACCAGGAGTGAAGGAAAAATGAAATATGCCATTGTCGAAAGCGGCGGCAAGCAGTACCGGGCCGTCGAAGGCGAGGCCATCCAGGTGGACCGCCTGCCCGTCCCAGCCGGAGAGGATGTCAAGTTAGAAAAAGTTCTGCTGCTGGTGGATGGGGAGAACGTCACCGTTGGGATGCCCACGGTCAAAGACATGAACGTCTTTGCAAAGGTCGCCGAGCACTTCAAGGGGCCGAAGGTCGTCATCTTCAAGTACAGTCCAAAGAAGCGCATCCGCGTGAAAACCGGCCACCGGCAGAATTACACCCGCCTGCAGGTCGAGCAGATCGGCTCTATCAAAGTAGCAAAGATCGAGGAGCCGGCCGAGATCACGCAGCCTGTGCTGATCGAGGAGCCATTAGTAACAGTCGAAGCGCCTGCGAAGGAAAAAGCCGCCAAGACCCCGGCTGCCAGGAAAGAAAAGGCGCCCGCGGAAACAAAGGCAACCAGGCCTGCCACCGTTCGTGCCGCGAACAACGGCGGCACGCCGGTGCGAGACGGCAAGACCAGCAAGGCGACTGCGGAGAAGAAGGCAACCAAGCCCGCTAAGACCAGCAAGGCGGCTGCGGAGAAAAAGGCGACCAAGGCGGCCAAGACTCCGGCAGCAAAGAAGGCGACAAAGACAACCAAAACCACCACAGCTTCCAAAACCAGGAAGACTGAAAAGAAGTAATGGTAGCCGACTGCGCTACCATAAAGGTAAAGCGAGGATATTATGGCTCATAAAAAAGGCGGCGGCTCCAGCCGCAACGGTCGTGACAGCAACGCCCAACGTCTGGGCGTGAAGAAATATGCCGGTGAGGCCGTTCTTTCCGGCAACATCCTGGTGCGCCAGCGCGGCACGCGCCTAAAGCCGGGCCTCAACGTGGACGTGGGCAAGGACGACACCCTGTTCGCCACGATTGATGGCGTGGTCATGATTGACGTTGTCCACGGACGCAAGCGCGTCAACGTCATGCCGGTCGAAGCCAAGTAACTGGCGAAAGGAAACGAGAATGAAACAAGGTATCCATCCAACTTACTATCCGGATGCCAAAGTGACTTGCGCATCCTGTGGCGCCACCTGGACGACCGGTTCGACCAAAAAAGAGATCCGCGTTGAAATCTGCTCGAATTGTCACCCTTTCTTCAGCGGCGAGTCGCAGCGCATCGTGGACATCGAAGGACAGGTGGACCGCTTCTACAAGAAGCTGGAAGTCCGCAAGGCATACGTCGCAGAACAGCAAGCTCGTCAGGAAACGCGCCTCTCCCCCAAGCGTGCCATTGCCGAGTTGGAGTTAGGCACGCGCGCCACCGAGGCGCTGTCCAAAGCAGGGATCAGCCAGGTGGGCCAGTTCCTGGATAAACTGGCCGAGGGCGAGGAAGTCGTTCTGGCGATAGCCGGCTTTGGGCGCAAATCCTTGATTGACATGAAGAAGAAGCTGCGCGCCCTGGGCTATAAGCTCCCCGCCGCGGAAGAAACTCCTACAGCCTAGGACTTGCCTCCCGGCGAATATCAGGTAAACTTAACAGGCAGATGCCCAAGCATCTGCCTGTCTTGTTATTTTTCTGACCCAACCCCCGTTCCCCCTTCCCTTGTAGGGAAGGGGGGCAGGGGGGATAGGTCCAAGCGAGGTTCTATGTCGCCCCACATCAATGGATCGGTCGAAGTCATCACAGGTTCCATGTTCAGCGGCAAGACGGATGAACTTATCCGCCGTCTGCGCCGCGCTGCCATTGCCCGTCAAAAGGTACAGGTTTTCAAACCGGCCATGGACGTGCGTTACGCAGTCGAAAAAGTCACCTCCCATGCCGGTACAGACTTCGACG
>MNXK01000099.1 GCA_001872165.1 Anaerolineae bacterium CG2_30_58_95 | reverse complement strand
GAGCTACCAGGACTTTATCTCCGCCGCGTCGAACATACGGGCCGCCCTCGAAGTCGCGCTGCATAACCTGCGCACCCACGAACGGCTGCTCGAAGTCGGCCTGGGAGATAAGCCCGCGCTGCCGTTGGATGTGATCCTGCTGGCGGATCTGACCGATCCCATGTGCGCGGTTCTTTTTCCACTGGCGGTCATTCTGCAATCGCTGCTAACCCATGAACCCTACGGCAAGGGGCATCTGCTCCTTAGCACGGCGGTTTTCTCCCCACAAGGCACAAATCGGCAAACTGAGGCACAGCTATATACGCACATTCAGACTCTGGAGGCTTTGTTCGCGGCCAGGCGGAATACAGTCAAGGATCAGCTGGCCAGTGCGCTGGGCATGACCGAATTATTGCCCCCCTTGCCATTTTCGTGTTACCTCTTCGATTGTTACAAAGAGGGCACCTGGGAAGTGAAAGATGAGGCTGAGTTAAAGATCATTCTGGGGAATTTCCTTCTGGCCTTGCTCTCAGGTGGCCTGGCGCAGCAACTTTCTCCCGCCGCCCCCCAGCCGGATATTCTCGACCGGCAGGCCTATTACAGCGGCGCGGCCGCGACCGCCCTGGTCTTCGATCCCCAAGCTCTGAGCCGGGCCTGTGCCGCCCGGCTGGGGGCGGAGATCATCGTGGAGGAATTCGGGCCGCAGGTTCCTGCCGACCCCCGCCTCGGTCAAATTGTGACCGATGAGTTGATGGCACAAATGCCCACGCCGCGTGACTGGTTGAAACGATTGATCGCCGGCATCCCCTATGAACTATCCCCCACAGGAGATCTGAGGCTCAATATACATTTTGCCGACCTGCGCTTCGAGGATGTTCCCATAGAAAGATGGGTGCAGTCCATCCTCGATTACGACGAATCATTTGAGCAGACCCGCTTTCCCGACCATCAGGCCGCTCTGCAGACCAATGCAGAAGAGCTATGCGAGGAAATGCAGAGCCGGTTGACAGCGTTGATCGAGGCTTTGCCTCAGCAGCCCCGCCTGTATCCGGGCGGACTGGCTGCCAGCCGGCAGGTCCTCCAGAATATGGCCGGCCTGTTCGAGGAACATCAGCGGTTGTTCTCTTCGAACCAGAACGGCGCTGCCTACACCGCGACTTTTACGGCTGCCTTGCAGACCCTAGATCAGGCTATTGCCGCTCTTCCCAAACCGCCTCTTTGGATCAACCGTTTGCCGCTTCCCCTGAAAACCATCGCCATTTCCATTTTTACGTTGTTGTTCCTGCGGCGTGAACACCAGCGACTTATCCTGCTCCGCCAGCAATGTGTCCGTTCGCTGGAACAGAAGGTTGCCGCCGCTCTGGAAGAAATTGCCGGTCAACGGCTGGCTGGTTTGTGTCAGCAGTTGCTGGAGGCGATTGCCCAGGCCGAAGAATCGCTGCAAAGACTTGAAAATATACTGGATAGGGTGCGCAAGCGGCTTGCAAGAGAATGGAAAGAATTTCCTCCTGCGGCGTCCATCTTCCGGCCATCAGCAGTGGATAAAGCGGTTGCCGGGTGGGCCTTTTCACACTGGCGTCAACCCGCTGAGAAGGTACGCACTTCGCTATTGAGCGATCACGGCTTTTTACGGGAGTGGAGAGAGGCGACCGTCAGGGATCTGGAAATGCGCCTGCTGGATTTTGGCGGCGAGGTCTATCAGTCGCTATGGGAACTTGGCCTGGATGACATTCTCCCCCAGCGCAGCGACAAGGATGCCGAAGCCTTGATCACCATTCTGGCGCAGGGAGCGGTGCCTCTCCTGCGACCAAACTTCGATCGCATCGGCGGGAGCAGCGCCTCGTATCAGACACGTCACTTGCTCTGCGCCGATCCTCAGGCCTCGATCTTTACCCCCTCACTCCGAAAAGATCTCGGCGAGTGGCAGAGTGTCGCCACGGGTGATGCCTATCTGGCCTTGTGCTGCCGCGTTCGCCACATGATCCCCCTCGCCGCCTTGCACGAACTTCTCCAGGCAATACGCCCAGCCGCGTAGCGGATAAGATTCTATGATCAATAGCCAGGTTCCACCAGGAAACCTGGCTTTTGTTTTCAATATATCCCCATCCATTGGGAGGAAAACCCCGATGAATAAGGGTTACAACTCTTGCACATGGGTTTAAACTCTACAATGATATTTAAGTGTTTACAGCCTTGAAAGATCACTTAACCGAGAAATGGTGTGAGACCAAAAGCAGAAATGTTGAACCTTTTCCCGCCCCTGCGCAGGTTGAAATATGTGCGCGTCTACACCGATGGCGCCATCCGGCCAGAGAAGGGGGTAAGCGGGCTGGCGGCGGTTGTTCGCGATGAGAGCGGTCAAATTCGTCACTGGTGGAGCCGTCGCGCCGGCCGCATGACCTGCAACGAGGCGGAATATGCGGCTGTTATCCTGGCGCTGGAATCGCTGCGCCCGATGCAGCCACAGGAAGTTCACGTGTACAGCGACAGCCAGGTGGTCGTCCAGCAGATGCGCGGGCTGGCAACCGCCCGCGCCCCGGCCATGCGCCAGGCGCAGGCTCGCCTGCGTGCGCTGATCGTGCAATTCGAGCAGGTGACATTTCATCACGTCCCGCGCGAACAGAATCGCCTGGCAGATGCCCTTGCCAATGAAGTCCTGGATGGAAAGCGAGGTTTCGATGGCTGACTTTACCGTCGTGGGGCCGGGCGGGAGCATCTCCGCCGGGCGGGTGGTGGCGATCGGCCGCTGGGATTCGGCCCCCGTGCGACGTGAAGTGCGCCGCGCCAGGGTCGAGGGCAAACTGATTGACCTGACCTATGGACATGCCTGCCGCTGGGTCTTCTTCATGGATACAGGCCATGTCGTGCTGGGTACCCAGTTGGGCCAGGATGGAACGATTTATGCGGTTGTTCAATGAAAGTGAGGTTTTTATGAGCGAAAGATTGTTGGAGCAAGTGGCCGCGCCAGAAAACCTGCTGGCCGCCTGGCGCGCCGTGCGGGGCAACATTCCCCACTACCGCCGCCAGCGCGCCAGCGGGCCGGATGGCGTTTCCCTGGCCGATTTCGAGCGCGACCTGCACACGCAGCTTTCGGCGTTGAGCGACATGCTGCTGAGAGGCCGCTACAAACCTGTTCCCCCGGCCTTCTTCCCGCTTCCTAAAAAAGGCGGCGGGCAGCGGATGCTGGCTGTCCTGCCGGTGCGCGACCGGGTGGCGCAGCGCGCCGCCCAGCAGGTTCTCGAGCCGCTTTGGGAGCCGGCATTCCTGCCGTGCAGTTTCGGCTTCCGTCCAGGTTGTTCGATCGAACAGGCTGTGGCACACGTGCATGGGCTGCGGCACAAGGGGCTGCGCTGGGTGGTGGATGGTGATATCGCCGCCTGCTTCGACAGCCTGGATCACGACCTGCTGGCTTCGTTCCTGAAACACAGGATCGGCGATGGCCGCTTGCTGGCCCTGTTGCAGGCCTGGCTGGATGCGGGGGTGATGCAGGCCGGCCCGCCGCAGAGCCTGGATATGGGCGCCGCCTCGCGCCTGCGCTCGGTTTCCTCGCTGGCCCGGCGCGGCTTGGATTGGGTGCTGTCTGCGGCTGCCAGGGATATTTCACCTTTCCCAACCTCCCCCTTTGCATATGGCGAGTACGAGGAGGAAGAAAAAGTACACAAGAATGGGGATGGGAACGTTGAGCCTGTTTCTTATGCCGAAGAGATGCGCCAGGGGACGATCCGCCAGATTGCTGGGGGTGGGCTGCTCCTGGGCGTCAACTTGTTGCGGCCAGCGGCCGGGCGAGCGATTGCACGCGCGGGGAGCGCTATGAAGACTGTGGTCGGCTCCCCGGCCAGCCGCCGCCTGCTCAAGAAGGGCGTTGTTGTCAGCGGCGGGTTGGCAGGACTGGCCGCGGCCGCGGCGGTGACGGCTTACCTGATGCATCGCAAGGCCGGGCGCGCCCCGCTGGGTGTCTTGCAGGGCAGCCCGCTTTCTCCGCTGCTGGCGAATATCTACCTGCACCCCTTTGATCAGTCACTGACCCAGGCCGGATATGCCCTGGCGCGCTTCGCGGATGACTGGGTCATCTTGTGCCGAGACCAGGATCAGGCTGAAAAAGCGTTCAACGAGGCGGTGCGCGCCCTGGCGCGCCTGCGCTTGAAAGTCAATCCGCAAAAGACCCGCATCCTCAGCCCCCAGGATAATCTGGAATGGCTGGGGGCGGTGATCAAGTGAGGTGCCTATGCCTACACTCTATGTAACCGAACCCGGCGCGCAAGTGTGCAAGGCCGATGAACGGCTGATCGTCAAGAAGGGGGATGATATTCTCGAAGAGATCCCCATCATCAAGGTGGAGCAGGTGGTGCTGATGGGACGCGGCGTGAGCCTGACGACCGCTGCCATGTTCGCCCTCACCCGGCGCGGCGTGGACGTGGTCTACCTGACCGGCGCGGGGCGCTACGTCTCACGGGTGGTGGGGCAGGAACACAAGCACGGCAAACTGCGCCACCAGCAGGCCCTGGCGGCCGCAGACCCGCGGTTTGCCCTCGGCCTGGCGCGCAGCATTGTGCGCGGCAAGGTGCTCAACCAGCGGACATTAGTCCAGCGCCACGCCGAACGCGCGCCCTGGGCGCGCCAGGCGCTGAACGGAATGGACGAGATGGCCCGCCGCGTGGACTCGGCCCGCACGCTCGACGAACTGCGCGGCCTGGAGGGGCAGGCGGCGAAAGAGTATTTTAGCCTGTTCCGACGCCTGCTGCGACCTCCGCAGGATGGCAATTCGTGGGGCTTCGAACGGCGGGCTTATTACCCACCCACCGATCCCGTCAACGCCCTGCTCTCCTTTACTTATTCGCTCCTGCTCCGCAACCTGGTGACCGCCTGCGAGCTGATCGGGCTTGATCCCTACCTGGGTTTTTTCCACGTGATTGACTACGGCCGGCCTTCTATGGCGCTCGACCTGGTGGAGGAATTCCGCCCGGTGATCGCCGACTCAGTGGTGCTGGAGGCTGTCAACCGCCCGTTCGTGAACCTGGCGAACTTCGAGCTGGTGGACCTTTCCGAAGAGGAAGCCGAGAAGGACGAAAACACGCCGCCCCGCAGTGGGACGCAGGCGGTTTATCTGGGCAAGGAAGGCCGCGACCAGGTGATCTTGCTCTACGAGAACCGCGTCAGCCAGAATGTCGTCCATCCGGCCAGCGGCGACCAGGTCTCGTACCGCTACGTTTTCCAGTTGCAGGCGCAGCAGATGGCGCGCCTGATCCTGGGCGAAAGCAGGCAATACGCTCCGTTCACGATCCGCTAGACTCCTATCCTTATGCTTACCCAATTTGTAGTCGTTTCTTACGATATTTCCAATGACCGCCGCCGGACGAAAGTGATGAAAGTGCTGGAAGGTTACGGCGCGCACGTCCAATACAGTGTCTTCGAATGCCGCCTGAAACCGGTCGAGATTTCCGAGATGCGCAAGCAGCTCAAGAAATTAGTCGGCAAGGCTGACAGCGCGCGCCTGTACTTCATCGGCGCGGAGGACGTGAAGCGCATCGAAGTGATCGGCAGCGGCGAGGTGACCAGCGAGCGGATGGTATTCCTGCATTGAACTCTTTAACCACAAAGAACACGGTGATTGGCGAAAGTGGTCAAGGCTCTTTTCTCGCCGGAATCTCAATGCGGTCCAGCCGGAAGGTTCTCTGCGCGCGGCGGGTGTGGCAGTAAGCAATAACGTACACCTGCCCGCCGTGTTCTTCCATAAGCAAGGGAGTGATACGGCGCGGCTCGGGGCGTATGCCGCCCGGCGCATGGTATAGAATATCCAGGGCTTGTTGGAGGCGGAGATGTTCGGTCAGCAAATCCTCCTTGGTCACTGTCCATCCTTTTGGAAGAGGTAGTGTCGGTTGGCGAAAATAGTTGCGCGTGTGGGAGCGCTCGTCCTTCGGGGCGGCTTCCATGAGCGAATGGGCATAAATGCCGCGCCGTTCCAGTAATTCGAGCAGGCGTGGGGCGTTCTCTGCACTCACGCAAACGTGCCGGGGCGAGAGAATGTGTTCGAAGTGCTCTCTCAACACAGTTGAGCGGCGCAATCGTTTGAGTTCTTCTGAGTTGGAGAACTCGAGCACGATCCCCTCGGTCACGTTCAGCACAGGCTGGCTCAGGATGGCGGCGCGCAGCGCTTGCGGGAGCGGGGCGCGCAATCCGGTTTCCAACACGCGCATGAATCCATTTTCCCATCCCTGCCGAGTAGGCGTTGCCCTCCCGGAAGGACAGCGGGACGGTGTGAGTTTATCGAAGGGTGCTGCGCAGAGGCCGTGTGCGGCGGCGTGGCGCAGGTCGGGTTTGCGCAGGAGATACCTGCCCGGTGAAGCCGGCCGCAAAAATGCTTCCAGTTCCCATAGCAGCGACCAATCCGGCGGGAAAGGGATGAACAACTGATCACCTTCGATGTGCCAGGCAGCCGGTTGGGGCTGCGTGGGGGCAGGCTTGTTCAATAGGATGATCTCGCCCCATGCGGTCAGGCTTCCTGGCTGGCATAAACCGAGGGCTTGCAAGCCGGGCAGGTCGCGCTGATCCCTATCCATAAGAGGCTCCCTCTGTTCCAGACGGCGTATGAAGGCGCGTCGGGCGCAGCGATCTTGGGCATTTTTTGGGGTGCGCAGCCAGGCTTCGAGAAGTTCGTGCGTTTGGACTTCAGGCGGCAGGGTCAGCCAGGTGTTGAAGTGTCGGGCGGGACGAGGAGGGCAGGATGAATCCAGGAGGCTGGCCTGCACGCAAAGGTGCAGCCAGAAGGGTATGCGCGGCGTAAGTGATTCGCCGAAGTGGTAGAATATGCGCCAGAGTTGGGAGGCTGGCCTGCCCCGGCGGAGTTCGGATAGAATGGTGAAGATGGTAAATGTTGCGCTTATCATGGTGGGCGGGTAGAAAGTGGTCGCGTAGTTGGCGACCAAAGTGGTCGCGTAGTTGGCGACCAAAGTGGTCGCGTAGTTGGCGACCAAAGTGGTCGCGTAGTTGGCGACCAAAGTGGTCGCGTAGTTGGCGACCAAAGTGGTCGCGTAGTTGGCGACCAAAGTGGTCGCGTAGTTGGCGACCATTGTAAGCTGGTCTGTCAATTGCTGCAAATGTGCAAACGAGTGCATACCCTTCGGAAAGAGAGCAGGAGTGCGCAGGAATGAGTTTGGGTTACCTGGCAAGAGTTGGGCGGTGGGATGAATGTGAGGTTCGATAGGAGAATGGCGCGATTTTGAGCATCATCCCAATGAGGTTCGCAAGGCTGGTACAATCGAGCGGAGAAGTGTGCTAGAATAAGCAGGGAGGCGCTGGCAGGCGAGAAAAAAAGGACTGTCAGTACCCCCATGCCTCGATGTAGAGGATTGAAACTCATCATTGGAGATGGAAGCGGTGCAGATGGCCACGGGTCAGTACCCCCATGCCTCGATGTAGAGGATTGAAACCAACACGCCTGACAGGTCACTAACCAGTTGCGAGCTAGTCAGTACCCCCATGCCTCGATGTAGAGGATTGAAACTTGAAAGTAACTTCCTCACAACCTCCACCAACAGGAGGTCAGTACCCCCATGCCTCGATGTAGAGGATTGAAACAAGTACGTCCCGGCGAAGTGTGCGACTTCTTTGCTCGTCAGTACCCCCATGCCTCGATGTAGAGGATTGAAACTAGCGGGGAACTTGTTGGAGACAACAACACTATAAGGTCA
>MNXK01000160.1 GCA_001872165.1 Anaerolineae bacterium CG2_30_58_95 | reverse complement strand
TCGACCACTATGGAAATGATCTCAGGCGTGTACACAATGGACGGGATGCGGTAACGCGCCAGCCGGTCGGTGATCACATAGCCGTCCTTGACGATAAAGTGCTCGGTGAGAGCGTTGCCCAGGCCCATCATCACCCCACCTTCGACTTGAGCCTGCAAGCCCAACGGATTGATCGCCCGGCCCACATCATTGGCTGAAATCACCCGCAAGACGCGCACTTCACCCGTAATCGTATTGACTTCCACTTCGATGGCCTGGGCGGCGAATGAAAAAGCGAAGTGCATATCCCCGCCTTCACCCAAAGGCATTGTAAGCGGCGCCCAATATTCATACAGGGCACGCGGCTGCTGCCCCGACTGGTGCATCTCAGCCACCACATTTCCCAAGGGGATGGAATGATCGCCAACGTGCACAAAACCATCCAAAAAAGTGACCCGCGCAGGCGGCTGGTCATATTTCTCAGCCAGCGTGGAGACAATTGCCTCGCGCAACGACCGAGCCGCCAGACGAGCCGCGTTGCCGGTGACATAGGTCTGGCGCGAGGCAGTCGTCGGCCCACCGTCTGGGGTCAGGTCTGTGTCCATGACCAGGACACGCACCTTCGCGGGGGATAGTGAAAATTCCTCAGCCACGATCATCTGCAAGACGGTCACCAATCCCTGCCCGAGTTCGGCAGATGAAGTGCGCACTTCCAACATACCATCGGGGTAGAGTTGCACCTCAGCGGCGGCTTTGTCGGCTGCGCCGCCACCCAAGCCGGTGTTTTTATAGGCGACAGCAAAACCCCAGGCGCGGCGCAGATGCGGCGCATCAGGGACGATGCGGGCTGCAAAGAAGTCCTCCTGCCCGGCCAGGCGGCGCAACTCGGCTTCTACCTTGTCTATGCACTCGATCAGTCCCACACTCTCCCGCAGTTCCTGACCGGTATTGGTGATGCTGCCGGGGCGTAGGGCGTTCAGTCGGCGCAAGGCCAGCGGGTCGAGGCCCAATTCGGCGGCCAACATATCCATCATGCCCTCCACCGCAAAGGCCGATTGAGGGACGCCAAAACCACGGAAAGCACCCGCAGGAGGGTTGTTGGTGTACATGGCATAGCAATCCGCGCGCACATGCGCAGCTTCGTAGGGGCCTGCCGAGTGGGTGGTGGCTCGCGTCATCACGTGCTCGCCGAGCGAGGCGTAAGCGCCAGTATCGCCGTACAATTCGGTTTCGATGGCCGTCAGCCGGCCATCGTTCTTTGCGCCCACCTTGACCCGAATTTGCGTCGCATGGCGCTTGGGGTGAACCAACAGGCTCTCACGCCGGTCGAAGAGCAATTTGACCGGCCGCCCGCTTACATTTGCCAGCAAGGCGGCGTGAATTTGCCCGGCGATGTCCTCCTTGCCGCCGAAACCTCCCCCCATCCACTGACCGACGACGCGCACTCGTTCCTCCGGCCATTCCAGCGCCCTGGCGACCTGCTCACGGTCGGCGTAAGGAATCTGCGATCCGACGTATATCTCCATCCTGTCTGATGTGACAGTCACTTCAGAAGTGACTGTCACATCGGTCTTGACCGGCACAGCAATGCTGCACTCCGGTTCGAGAAAGGCGTGATCCATGAGTGGCGTATTAAAAGTATGCTCCAAGATCACGTCGGCTTCGGCGAATCCCTGGGCGATATCCCCCTTGCGCACCTTGATGTGCTTGAGCAAATTGCCCTTCTCGTGCAGCCTTGGCGCATCCGCCCGGCGCGCCTGGACGGGATCGCTGACGACGGGAAGCATCTCAAACTCCGCTTCGATGAGACCGACGGCCTCATCCGCAATCTCCTGGCTTTCCGCGGCAACGAGTGCAAGTGCATCGCCTACATACCGCACGCGTTCGCCCAGTCCGACCAGGATGGGCCAATCGGCGACAACCAGACCGTGATTCTTCGCGCCGGGCAGGTCGTCAGCCGTCAGTACCGCCGCCACACCCGGCAGGGCGCGCGCCTTCTCGACGTTCAATCGCCGCAAGAAAGCATGGGGAACGCCCGCCCGTTTGACGCGGGCATACAACATGGCCTCGAATGCCAAGTCATCGGTGAACCTGGCCCTGCCGGTGACCTTATCCGCCGCATCTGGCCGGACCTGTGTCCGGCCGACGACCTTGAATTCGGCCGCGGACTCCTGAACACTGGCAGGCGGCATCGGTTCGCCGGTTCTCAGGGCATGGGCTGCTTCCCGGATAGCGTTTTCAATGGAGGGGTACGCTCCGCAACGACAGAGCGTGTCCTTGAGCGCGGCGCGGATCTCATCTTGCGTCGGGTTTGGGTTGCACTGCAAAAGTGCGTAGGCGACCATGATCTGGCCGGGGATGCAAAAGCCGCATTGCACAGCCCCATATTTGACAAAGGCTTCCTGAAGGGCGTGGAGTCTGATGCCCCCCTCCTGCGTCTCAGCCAGACCCTCGATTGTCAGTATTTGCCTGCCATGTGCCCGTTCGGCGGGGTAGATGCAGGCTAGCACCGCTTCACCATCCACAAGAACAGTGCAGGCGCCGCATTCGGCCTCATTGCAGCCAATCTTCGTACCGGTCAGGCGCAGGCGCTTGCGCAGCAGGTCGGCCAACGTCTCGCCGGGGACGGGTTCGAGCTGAATATTTCTGCCATTAACCGTAAAAGAAATTTGCTTTTCCATAGATATTTTCACCACGGAGACACGGGATCACAGAGTTTATTGTTTACCGTTTTCCACGCAGAAGGGTTCTCAAGTTCGCAAGAAGATTTTTCTTTGTGTCTCCATGTCTCAATGGTTTGATTTTTCCCCTACCCACGCAGCTTCGAGCGTATCTTCGAACAACCCCCTCGCCAAATGCCGGCGATAATCCGCGCTGGCGCGTTGGGATTTATTGATTCGCACGCAACACTTCTAAAAATGGAATGGCTTTGACGATTTTGACTCCGCAATATTCGCCTTGCAAGGAGTCAAAATGCGGGTCATACGTGACGAGGTAATTTGCTCCGCCTTCCACCGCGCAGGCGACAATTACATTGTCGTCAGGATCAGAGAGGAGGGGTTCGATTTCTTCAGGCGGGATTTCCACCCATTCAGCCAGACTCGCCAGTGTTTCAACCAATGCGCTAACCTTATCTATGTCAATGCTGTGATCCAACAGTTTTTCGGCAATCTCTTCTGCCAATGGAATGCAGATCAACAACGCGAATTCGCCGCGCTTCCATCGGTCTATCACCTCGCGGGTTGGGCTGGACTGATTCTTGCTCAACGCGGCAGAGACAAATACATTGGTATCCAATACGGCGCGGATCAGTTTAGTCACTTTCCCACTCCCCCTCAAGAGCTGTCCCTTTTGCGACAGATTCGGCGCGGATCGAGTCAAGAGTATCGCTGAATTTTTTCATCAACTCTTCCCGCGAAAGGTGACTTGTTTCAGCGGCGCGGGCTTTGGCGCAGGTTAGAATTTCCTCCGCCGATGCGCGGTTGGGACGAACGCGCTGTTTTTTGAGTGTGTCAACCATTTCAATGACAACCAGAAGTTCATTCTCATGCAGTTGCGCGACTTCAATCACCGCTTTGCGGATTAAATCCTGTGAGGCAAGTGTGTGTGTGTCCATCTTGGGTTCCTTTCTACCAATCTTACTTAATTTTATCACCTATCGGACACAGCTCTTGTCCACGCGGTTTCGAGTGTGTCTTTGAAAAGACCACCGACAATGTGCTTGCGATACTCTGCGCTGGCGCGCTGGGGGCTGGTGCGGAACCTGGCTTCTTGCAACAAAACATCCAGCGCCGCAGATACCGCCTCAGCAGTAAGGGGTTTTCCATTCAAAGCTTTCTCTGTTGCAGATGCTCGAAATGGTACTGGTCCGCCTGGCCCTACAGCTATGCGGATATTGGCTATCCTGCCGGCGCGCCGTTCCAACCAGACGACCAGGTTGAGAATCGGCAGGGCGATCCCCTGGGCGCGCATGATGCGTTTGAACGCCGAAGCCTGATACGCAGCACACAAGGGAATGTAGAATCCCACCAACAGTTCCCGCCCGGCATTTAGGGCGGATTCTCCCGGCCCGACGAAAAGATCCGCAAGGGGCACCCGGCGGCGGTCATGCAAATCGGCGACCTCGGCCTGAGCGTCCAACGCTAGCAAAGCGATGGTGCCATCCGCTGCCGGAAGGGCGTGGGCGACATTACCTCCCAGGGTAGCGACGCTGCGCACCTGCGGCCCTGCGATCAGGCTGCAGGCCTCGACCAAAGCCTGGGCGTGCTGCCCGGCCAAAGTCGAGGCGGCGATGCGGCTGAGGGGCGCCGCCGCGCCGATGAACAATTCATCCGCGCGCACCTCGATCACAGTCATTTCCGGGATGGAGGTCAAATCCACCAGGGTGTGGACGGGGGCGTGGCGGCCCTGCTGCAAGTCGAGCATAAGATCCGTCCCACCTGCGAGCGGGCACGCCGGGCCGGGGGCTGAGGTCAGGGCCTGTAAGGCTTCAGTCACACTACTGGGACGGATATATTGTTGCCAAAGGTTCATAGTTAATGGCTATCACGACTGACACCATGGAGAATATAGAGCGTGGGCGGGATTACGCCCGCCCACGCCTTTAAAGTCCTCGCTCGCCACGGATGTAAGGATTGCCTAATGCGGCGGGCGCGCCCAGGCGTTTACGCACGGCCTCACGTGAACCGATTACCAGCACGATGATGGTAAAAGCATACGGCAACATCTGAAGGAAGAATCCCCAGTACGGATTGTAGTAAAAGGGATTGCGCATCCCTAACAACATCGTCGGCCCTTGAATATCGAGAATGAGGCGGCGCAGCGCGCCAAAAGCGTAAGAGCCGACCGCAGCACGGAACGGGTCCCACTGGGCGAAGATGACCAGACCGACCGCGATCCAGCCCTGGCCACCGGTGGTCATTTCGCTGAACCAGCCGGGGGAGACAGCCAAACTGATGGTTGCTCCGGCCAGCCCAGCCAGCACACCACCGATAAAAACGTACAAATAGCGCAAGCGATAGACATTGATGCCCAGGGCATCTGCCGCAGCCGGGTATTCACCCACTGCCCGCAGGTGCATTCCCGGGCGGGTGCGGTTAATGTAATACCATGCCATCGGGACAAACAGGTAACCAATGTATACCAGGTAACTTTGTTCTTTGAAAAAGATCGGCCCCAAAAAGGGAATTTGCGAAAGTAGCGGAATCGAGGCGGACGGTAACAACGAAACTGTGCCTGCCTTGCTCAATCCCTCACCCAAGACCAGGCTGATACCGGCGCCTAAGAACGTGAGCGCCAAGCCGCTGACCACCTGATCCGCTTGCAGCGTGATGGCAATGAAGGCGTGGATCTGGCTGAGCAATCCGGCCGCGAGCATAGCTACCAGCACTCCCAGCCAGGGGTTGCCCGTTGCCAGCGCAACGCTGTAACCGCTCATCGCGCCGATCAACATCATCCCCTCCACGCCCAGGTTAAGCACTCCAGAGCGTTCGGCGAAGAGTTCACCGACTGTTGCGAACAGGAGTACCGTACCTGAGGCTACACCCGCTTGCAGGATATTGATGATCGCTTGCATGTCTCAGGCCTCTTCTCCGGCGCGCACAATGCGGACACGGTAACGCATCAAAAAGTCACTGGCAATCAAGCATACCAGGATGATACCCTGGATCATCTTGGGTACACCTGAAGGCTGGATTTCGCGGCCGGCCAGGAGCAGCGCGCCAAATAAGATCGAAACCAGGATGGCGACGAGCGGATTCAACTTAGCCAGCCAGGCTACAATGATGCCGGTAAAACCGTAGCCGGCCGCCAGCGGGGTAGTCTGGAGGCGATGAACCATGCCGGTGATCTCCGACATGCCTCCCAAACCGGCCAGCGCACCCGAGAGCATCATCACCAGCACGGTGTTGCGGGTAATGTTGATACCGGCATACTGCGCCGCGCGTGGGTTGTCGCCGATCAGGCGAATCTCGTAACCCCAGCGGCTGCGATAGATGACTATCCACAAGACGATGGCAGCCACTATCCCGATCAACAGGCCCAGATGTGTGGTCAGGCCGCTGAAGATCGGAATGGTTTTTGCATAATCGAGCAGGCGCGGCAGCCAGGCATTCTCAGGGAACTTGGGGCTCATCTGGAATCCCCCCTCGGTCCAGACTGCAAAAATGAAGAAATTGACCCAGGAAATGGCGATGTAGTTCATCATCAACGTGCTGATAATCTCGTTGACGTTGAAGCGCGCCTTCAAGAAGCCGGGGAAGAAACCCCAAATTGCCCCCATGAGAATACCCGCCAGCATCATGACCGGGATGAAGATCCAGGGAGAGGTATCGGCCGGCAGGATCGGGGTTAGCACGATGGCGCCGGCGCCGAATGCGCCCATGATAAATTGTCCCTCCGCGCCAATGTTCCACAGTTTCATTCTAAAGGCAATCGAACATGCCAGGCTCGTCAAGAGGATCGGCGTGGCCTTGACAATCGTGTCGGAAAGAACGCCGAGGTTCCCAAAGGAGGCTTTGGCAATATGGGCATAGGAGCGGAATGGATCTCCGCCCGCAAAGGCGATCAGGATTCCGCCGAGCACCAGCGCCACCATAATTGCCCCCAGGGAAACCGCAGCCGGATACCAACGCGGCGGCTCTTTCATGCGTGGTTCCAGGCGCAGACTAAAAGGGAAACGTCGGTTACGTGTGGCCGGGTGAGAAGATGCGGTTTCAGACATTTCTTTCTGCCTCTCCTTTGCGGATCTGTTCGAGCGGTGTACCGGTCATCATCAAGCCAACCGTATCAATCATCTCAGGTGACGATCCTCCAGCACCGATTTTCACTTCGCCCATAATACGGCCTTCATAAATGACATACACCCGATCAGAGAGCGAGAGCAATTCCTCGAGCTCTTCCGAGATCAACAAGATGGCTGCGCCCGATTCACGTTGCGAAAGGAGCAGACGGTGAACCCCCTCAATTGCACCCACGTCCAGCCCGCGCGTGGGTTGTACGGCCACCATCAACGACGGCTGACCGGAGATCTCACGCGCCAGGATGACGCGCTGCAAGTTGCCGCCCGAAAGCAATCGCACCGGCGTCTCGACATTCGGCACGATAATATCGTAAGATTCTTTGAGTTCGTTGGCAAACTTCGTAGCAACCTGCATGTTCAACATGCCGTGCTGGGCGATGGGTGGACGGCGATATTGCTTCATAATTACATTATCGGTGACGCTCAGGTCAGGCGCAGTGCCAACACCGGTACGGTCTTCGGGGATGTGCGACACCCCGCGCTGAATGCCGACCAAAGCGGAGCGGTTACAAATGACTTCACCGTTCAGGATCACACACCCATCCGTACACCTGCGCAGCCCGGTGATGACCTGGGCCAGCTCGCGCTGACCGTTGCCGGCTACGCCTGCCAGGCCGACGATCTCACCTGCGCGCACATCCAACGATAAGCCGTTCAAGGCCTGCAAGCCTTTGTCGTTTTCAGCGCACACATCTTCGACCTCAAGCACGATCTCGCCGGGCGTGTTGAGCTTTTTATCCAGATGAAAAATGACTTCACGCCCCACCATCTGCCTTGCCAATTCCTGAAGGGTCGTCTTTCTGGCATCCAGGCCCGCAGCAGTGACCTTGCCTTTGCGCAGCACGGTGACGCGGTCGGCGATCGCCATGACCTCGTGCAATTTGTGACTGATAAAGATGATTGACTTCCCTTCGGCCACCATAGCCCGCAAGGTCTTGAACAAATCCTCGATCTCCTGCGGGGCCAACACGGCGGTGGGCTCATCCATGATCAGGATGTCGGTGCCGCGATAAAGCATTTTGAGGATCTCGACGCGCTGCTGTTCGCCGACGGATAACTGCCATACCTTGGCCCTCGGCTCCACTTTCAATCCAAAGCGCTCGCTTAAATCTGCCACAATGTGATCGTACTCGTTCAATTGTAGGCGAAAGCGCGGCTTGTCTAACCCAAGTAGAATGTTCTCGGTGACCGTCTGAGATGGCACCAGCATGAAGTGTTGGTGGATCATCCCAATGCCGGCCTTGATCGCATCCCGCGGGGATGAAAAATTGACTACTTTTCCTTTGACCAGGATCGTGCCGGATTCAGGCCGGTACAGACCGGCCAAGACGTTCATGAGCGTGCTCTTCCCAGCCCCATTTTCCCCCAGCAAGGCATGGATCTCACCATGCCGTAGCACAAAATCCACATGATCGTTTGCCAGCACGCCCGGAAAGCGCTTCACGATCCCGTTCATCTCCACAAAAAGCGTGGCCCCTTCTGCAACAGATGGATTTGTGGTTTTACGTTCCAGGGTGTCCAATGGTCGCTCCTGCGGTGAGCCAATACCCGGCCGGTGGGCGTCGCATCCGCCCGTAATTTCGTGTTCAGAAATGCGACAATGTCAAATAAAAGGGGGGCCAGAATCCCAAGGGGATTCCGGCCCCTTGTTGCGTGGGATACTTACGGGGTCAGCGAGGGCAGTTCAGCGGTGATGCCGTCAGCCCACCAGTACATGCAGTACGTGCACTCCAGTCCGGGCGCGCCGGGCGGGAACTGGTCAATGTCAGGCTGCGAGAACTTCTCGCCAGCCGGGACAACGGTGTTGCCCTTGTTGTCCACGATCGGGCCAGAGAAGACATCGAAGCGGTTGAAGTTGCCAGCCAGCATCTGAGCTAAGGTATCCCGCACCATCTGGAGGACTTCAGCCGGCAGGCCAGCCTCACCAGTGGTCAGGGTTTGACCTTCCATGAAGCCGTACAATCCCAGACCACCGCTGTCAGCATCGAAGTAGTCCCAGCCGACCTTGTAGGTACCGGCAATGAGACCATCCGTAATCGAGGTATAGACCGGGCCCCAATTCCAATACGGAGCGGTCAGGCAGCGCTCGACCTTGCAGGAACCAGACCAGTCATAGGTGATGCCCCACTTGCCCTTTTCCTGAGCCACATCGGCCACAGCCGGGGTATCGGCGCCGGTGAAGACAACCTGCGCACCCGCATCGAAGAGCGAGGCAGCCGCGTCCTTTTCAGCCACCGGGTCGTGCCAGGTGTTGATCCAGCGCACGTCTATGGTGCACTCGGGGCAGGTCTTTTTCATGCCCAGTGCGATGGCATTGCCCAGGCGGATCTCCTCGGGGATGGGGAAGGTAGCCATGTAACCCAGTTTCGGGTTGCCATCGGCTTTGGCGCGAGCACCCGCGATCATGCCGGCCAGGTACTTCATATCCTCCATAGCGCCGAACAGGTTGCCAAAGTTCGTCATGTTGGACTTATAGCCGCTGATGTGGATGAAGGTGATATCCGGGAACTCACCGGCCACAGTTTCCATCGGATCCATGTAGCCGAAGGATGTGCCAAGGATCAGGTCGAAGCCCTTGCGAGCCAGGCTGCGGAAGATCTGCTCGGAGTCGGCGCCTTCCGGCACGTTCTCGATATAAGCCACGTGCACGTTGGGCACGTTCTGCTCGACATAGACCAGCCCCTCATAGTGGGCCTGGGACCAACCGCCGTCATCGTGCGGGCCGATCAACACCGCGGCGACATTGAATTTGCCCTTCTGTATCTCGGGGATCTGGAAACCACCAACGGTTTCAGGTTTCGGCGCGCAAGACGCCGCCACCATCACAAAGATCACCGAGAGTATGGTGAAACGTAAAGCGATTTTGCGTAACATCAGGTAATCCTCCTTACAGAATAGTGGAACAAAAGATGTGTTGAAACAAACTACGTGCCAACAGTACCCGTCAGAAGCTCACCTCCTTTCCTCTTATTTCGTTGAGTCAAATTTCACTAAACGATTCTAACACATTCGCTGGACACGCTCACGGCACAATCCAGGTGCCAGTCTCACCTTTGATGGCGCGCCCGATGTTCTCTGGGTTGGTGATGAGGGCTTGCTTGCCACCTGCTTCCAGGTACCAGATAATGGCCTGGATCTTGGGCGCCATGGAGCCTTTGGCAAAATGCGCGCCTTCAGCAAGATATTTTTTGGCCTCGGCCAGGGTCATGCGGTCGAGCCACTTTTGGTCGGGCTTGCCAAAATTGATGGCTACTTTTTCAACCGCAGTGGAAATAAGGAGCAGGTCGGCCTTGATCAAGCGGGCCAGCAAGCTCGAGGCGAAATCTTTGTCAATGACGGCCGCTACGCCCTGAAAAATGCCTTTGCCCGCATCAATCACCGGGATCCCGCCGCCGCCCACCGTGATGACCACCACGCCAGCGCTCAACAGG
>MNXK01000125.1 GCA_001872165.1 Anaerolineae bacterium CG2_30_58_95 | reverse complement strand
GCTGCGTACCGGCGAAGTGGACCTGGCCTTCGTCTGCACCAGTTCTTACCTCCTGGGGCATAAGCAATTCGGGCTGGAACTGCTCGTCGCGCCGCAGGTCAATGGCAAGGTCACTTACAACGCCACTCTCATCATCCGCACCGAACTAAAAGCGCAGAGCATCGCCGATTTACGCGGCAAAACCTTTGCCTTTACCGACCCGACCTCATTCAGCGGGCGTGTGTATCCCACCTATTTACTCCAGCAAATGGGAACGACGCCCGAAGTCTTCTTCGCTCGCACCTTTTTCACCTACAGCCACGACAAAGCCATCTACGCCGTCGTCGAAGGCCAGGCGGATGCCGCTTCAGTGGACAGCCTGGTGCTGGATTTTGCGCTCAAACGCGACCCCACCCTGGCGCAGAAAATCCGCGTCATCCACGTTTCGCCTGACTTTGGCATGCCGCCGGTGGTGGTCAGCCCGTCCATCCGCCCGCAGTTGCGCGCCGAACTGACCGACATCCTGCTGGGCATGAACCTCGACCCCGCGGGTCTCGCTGCGCTCCAGGCGCTGGATTACGACCGCTTTGTCGTCGTCAGCGACCAGGATTACCGCAGCGCGAAGGAAGTCCAATCGGCAGTGGACCTGAACGGCAACCCATGAAAAAGACTTTCGGACAAAAACTCCTCTGGCGCGCCTGGGAAATCATCGGGGCGGTCAACGTCCGCGTCAAAATCATGGGCATCGTCATCGGCGGGACGCTGCTGTTAAGCGCCGCGCTGGCGCTGCAAATGCGCGCCTCCGTCACCCGCCTGATGGAAACCCAGGTGCAGGAGCAGGGCGTTTCGATTGGCCGCGACCTCTCTGCCCGCGCCACCGACCTCATCCTCGTCAACGACCTGTACGCCCTGCGCCAACTTCTGCTCGAAACCCGCGCCAACAACCCGAATGTGGTCTATGCCTTTGTGCTCGACCCGCAAGGCAGCGTGCTGGCCGCCACATTCGACGAGGGCTTTCCCGCCGGGCTGCGCGAGGTGAATGAAGCGGGCGCGCAGGAACATCATCACACCGTCCTGTTGAACACCGCACAGGGATACGTCTGGGATATTGCCGTTCCCATTTTCAACGGCCAGGCGGGAACCGCCCGCGTGGGAATCTCCTACGACATCGTCCAGCAGACCGTGCTGACTCTGACCTCGCAGGCGCTTCTCACGACTCTCCTTATCCTGGGACTCAGCCTGCTGGCCGCGGCGTTCCTGACCTTTATCCTGACCCGCCCAATCCTGGAACTGGTTGCCGTCACCCGCGCCGTCGCCCAGGGCGATTTCACGCCGCGTGTGCGCCGCTGGGCCGACGACGAAATCGGCGACCTGGCAGATGCGTTCAATCAGATGACCGCCGAACTGGCCCGCACGGATGAACTGCGCCGTGAGCGTGAGCAGTTGCGCCGTCAACTGCTGGAAGGCATCATCGCCGCGCAGGAAGAGGAGCGCCGCCGCATTTCGCGCGAACTGCACGATGGCACTTCGCAAAGTCTCACCTCCCTGATGGTCGGACTGAAAAATCTGGATACCATCTGCGACAGTCCGCAGGTCCACGCCCAGGCGCAGGATTTGCGTAATGTAGCCGGGCAGGTGCTGGAGGACGTTCACGACCTGGCCTTCCAACTGCGCCCGGCCGCGCTGGATGACCTGGGCCTGCCCGCCGCGCTGGAGCATCTGGTCAACGAGTGGCAGAATCGCCATCAAATTCGGGCGGATGTGGTGATTCACCTTGGGGCGGAACGCCTGCCCGGCAGCCTCGAAACTGCGCTCTACCGCATCATCCAGGAAGCGCTGACCAATGTGGCCCGCCACGCCGGGGCAAAAAACGTTTCGGCGCTGGTGGAACGCCGCGCCCGCGAGGTGGTCGCGGTCGTCGAGGATGACGGCCTGGGCTTTGATTCCGCTCATTTAAACGGGAGCAGGCTGGGGGTCGCCGGGATGCGGGAGCGGGCGGAACTTCTGGGCGGGAAGCTGACCATCGAGTCCGCACCCGGGGCTGGGACGAGTCTCTTCGTCCAAATCCCCCTCCCGCAGACGGAAGGAGGCGCGTCGTGACCACCCGAATCCTGCTCGCCGATGACCATGCCGTGCTGCGGGCTGGATTGCGCCTGCTGCTCGAAAATCAGCCCGATTTCGAGGTGACGGGCGAGGCGGCTTCGGGGCTGGAGGCGCTGGAACTGGCCGAAAAGTTGCAGCCCGATTTGATTTTGCTCGACCTGACCATGCCCGGCCTGAATGGGCTGGACGCCCTGCCCGTTTTGCGGAAATCCGCCCCCGATGCGCGCATCCTGATCCTGACCATGCACGACGATCCGCAGTACCTGCGCCAGGCGTTGAAAAACGGGGCGAGCGGCTACGTGTTGAAAAAGGCGGCGGACACGGAATTGCTTTCGGCGGTGCGGGCGGTGCTGCGCGGCGAGGTGTACGTTCACCCTTCGATGACGCGTGTGCTGCTGGATGACATGCTGACCGATGCGCCTGCCGCGCCCGCCGATGCCTGGGAGAGTTTGAGCGAGCGCGAACAGGCGGTTCTAAAATTGGTGGCGCTGGGCTACACTGGGGCCGAGATTGCCGGGCAATTGAATTTGAGCGTAAAAACGGTGGAAACCTACCGGGCGCGCGGCATGGAGAAGTTGGGATTGCCCAACCGCGCCGCATTGGTAAGGTTTGCATTGAAAAAGGGACTGATTGGGGTCGGGGGCCCGTAAAGCGAACGTCATTCTGAATCCGGCGGCATCTGGCGTTCTTTCTGGCCGATGAAGATCAGCGATTCCAGGTCGCCACTGTCTTCCGGGCTGTAACGAGCGACCACGGCGCGCACCTTGTCCAAATCTTCATCAGAAGCCCATCCCAGCATACGCGAGATGTCGGCCCAATCCTGGGCACGCGTGGCCGCCATCTTCATCAGAATGAGATAGGGTAAGCCGATGACCGGGTAACCCGCCGGGTCCTGTTCAGGATGGGTTAGAGCCTCTTCGGTCCACCGGTACTGCCCGAAAATCACGTCCAGGTCAATGCCCTGGGGGGAACGCATCAGGTATCCGGGCATAGCCAGTCTCGAAACTATCGTGTAGCTTGCCTGTTTCAAACGGTCAATGACATCTTTCCCATCACGATATCGAACCAGAATGTCCAAGTCTCTGGTCACCCGCTCTGGCATATAGGCGCGTGTAGCGACCCCACCGACGATGACCCACGGGATGTCGTGTAAAATCTCGCGCAGATCAGGCCAGAGAATATCGGCGGTCCGGCGGCGCATAAAGTCGTGACCGCTGCCGGCGCCGGGCTTCTGCCGGCGCAGGCTCATCCCGATGAGGAAACGGCGTTTCTGGCGCGGGGTGAGGTTGCCGTCGGGGGCGATGCGGGCGATAGCGGGAGGGATGGGGGTGATAGGATTTATCGGCGACATAGAGAGACGCCTTCAGTAATCTGAAATCACGATAAGGAGACAAGCGAGGGGGATTGGGATAGATAGGCGATAGGGATGATCCGTCTGGCGCGCGGACTGCGATATGAAAGAACCGTGAGATATTGGTTGACCGGATGGGCGGTAATGATACTCAATACTATTTCCCGCAAATCTGAGGGCAAACGGTCAATTTTCAGTGGAAAACATCTCGGGCCGGTTTCAGAAACTTGGGTCAGGTAAGTAAAGTTTTCCAGGATCAGGCTCAAGGCGCGGTGATCTTTTTTCCGAAAGCGGAGTGTGATGTTATCAGCTATTTGTACTGTTCCAGTTGCTGGACCGCGTTCAAAAAAGATTTCCAGGATATCTGCATCTTCAAGATATTCGTACTCAATTCTTTTATCCATACTTCACCTCAAAGACGGCATATACGTCGGCCACGCAGTCACGATGTAGTCATTGGGTTGTTGATCGCCTGCATTGTCAACTCTGGTTCGAAACAGCACTTTGACCAGGATACAGTTGAAGTCGGGCAATTCGTCATAGCGATGGATGTAAGTATACTTGTATGGCAGAATCGGATCCTGCTCTCTGTGTCCCCTGCGTACGGTTTCCAGCACAGCTTCCAGTCTGCCGTCCAAATCAGGGTGGCTGGCGACTATATGTTCCCATCGCTCTTGCGTCAGGTAGATTTCACGACCATGCCGGTCGCGTGCATGCCAGATGTTCACGGGTTACTCTCGCACAATGAGTTGCTATCATTATAATCCATGCGCATGTCGCGAGTCAGGTTTTTCCTGACAAACTGCTCAAAAGTGTGGGACTTTTCCCGCTATCAGCCAAGGCCGGCCGGGCATAAACTATAGTCAGGCTTTAACCAAATTTCCGAAAGGAGTACTCGTTATGCTTGACGTGCTGGAAAAAACCGACGTTATCCTGCGTTTACAGGAAGACCTCCGGCGCGCTTTGGAGAAGGCGCCGGAAGACCGGCGCTGGGTGATGGTGATCGACCTGCGCAAGTGCGTGGGCTGCACTTCGTGCACCATCGCCTGTATCGCCGAGAACAAACTGCCGCCGGGAGTGGTCTACCGCCCGGTGATGGCGGAAGAAGTGGGAACGTATCCGCATGTGACGATGAAATTCCTGCCCAAGCCGTGTATGCAATGTGACAACCCGCCCTGCACGCCGGTCTGCCCGGTTAACGCCACCTACAAAAACGAGGAGGGTGTGGTGGTGATTGACTACGATCAATGCATCGGCTGCCGCGCCTGCATGGCGGCCTGCCCTTACGCCTCTCGAACCTTCGATTTCGGCCTAACCTACACTCAGGCAACGCCCGATGGTTTCGACTTCGTGCTTGGGCAATCCAATGCCGGTGATTACGAGCGCATTGCCAACGTAGAATACGGTGAAAACCGCGCGCGCAAGGGAAATACCTCCCCGATCGGCAACGTGCGCAAGTGTCACTTCTGCCTGCATCGCATCAAGGACGGTATGCTGCCGGCTTGCACAACTACGTGCATCGGCCGCGCCACCTACTTTGGCGACGCCAACG
>MNXK01000230.1 GCA_001872165.1 Anaerolineae bacterium CG2_30_58_95 | reverse complement strand
CGCGTTGTGCTGCAAGACGATGTACGCCTTGACCTTGCCATGCAAGATGGTTCGTTCTACACCAATGAGACCTTTTGCCGCGTCATTAACGATGTCCGGCAGCGCGGCGCCAGCCTGCACCTGATCGGCCTGCTCACCGAAAAGAGTTCGCACGGCTCGATCCATTACCCGCTGGCCCTGCTGAAGATGGCAAAGGAAAAAGGACTCGACAAAGTTTACCTGCATGTCATCTTCGACGGGCGCAGCACCGCGCCGGGCAGCGCCCCGGCCCTGCTCGAAAAACTCGAAGCGCAGGTGGACGAAATCGGCGTCGGGCAGGTCGTCTCCGGGGTGGGACGCGGCCTCGCCCTCGACCGGGACGGCAACTACGCCAAGATCAAACGCGCCTTCGACGCGCTCGTGAACGGTGTGGGCAAACCCTGCCCCCTGAAATAAGGGAGATTTTATGGATTTCGACTTATTGAGCGAACTCATCACCCCAGCCAGGACAAAGATCGTCTTGCTCATCCTGGACGGACTCGGCGGACTGCCGCGCGAACCGGGCGGCAAGACCGAACTCGAGACTGCCCGCACCCCCAACCTGGACGCGCTGGCGGCGCGTTCGTCCCTCGGACTGACGGTGCCTGTCGGCCCGGGAATCACGCCCGGCAGCGGCCCCGGTCACCTGGCCATCTTCGGCTATGACCCGATCGAGTATGAAATTGGGCGGGGAGCACTGGAAGCCCTGGGTGTGGATTTCGAACTTGGGCCCAAGGATGTGGCGGCGCGCGGCAACTTTTGCACGGTGGACGCAAAAGGCATCCTCACCGACCGCCGCGCCGGACGTCTCCCCACACAGGAGAGCCGCAAACTGGCCGAACTCCTGCGCACCATCAAAATGGACGGCGTGGAATTTTTCGTCGAGCCGGTCAAGGAACACCGCTTCGCCTTTGTCATGCGCGGCGAGAGCCTCGGGGACGCGCTGTCAGAGACCGACCCGCTCAAGGTGGGCGTTGCAGACCTCCCGGTCCGCGCCCTGAAGAGGGACTCGGAGAAGGCCGCGCAATACGTCAATCGGTTCGTTGCCGAAGCCCGCAAATTGCTGGCCGACCAGAGTCCCGCGAACATGATCCTGCTGCGCGGCTTCGCCAAATTGCCGGTGATGCCGACGTACCCGGAGTTATTCGGCCTGCGCGCCGCAGCCATTGCGCTGGGCGGCATGTATCGCGGGGTTGCGAGGCTGGTCGGAATGGAAGTGCTGCCGGTGGACGGGGATGCGCTGGCGGATGAATTTGCGGCGCTGGAAAAGTATTGGCACGATTTCGATTTCTTCTACCTGCACGTCAAGAAAACCGACACCTGCGGCGAGAACGGTGACTTCGACGGCAAGGTGCGCGCCATCGAGGAAGTGGACGCGCTCCTGCCGCGCCTGCTGGCGCTCGCGCCGGACGTGGTCATCGTCGGCGGCGATCACTCCTCGCCCGCGGTGCTGAAGGCGCACTCGTGGCATCCGGTGCCGACGCTGCTGTATTCCAAGGTCGTCCGGGAGGATGGCATCGCCGAATTCGGTGAACGCGCCTGTGCGCGCGGCAGTCTCGGCGTCTTGCCGGCGAAATACATCCTGCCGCTTGCCCTGGCCAACGCCGGGCGGATCGCCAAGTATGGCGCGTAGTAGCCAGACTTCCGAAGTCTCGGAGACTTCGGAAGTCTGAGGCGACACGAGAACCTAATTCGTTCAACAAGGACGCCTTATGTCTATCTCTGACACTTTATCCAGTCCAGAAGCATTTTCTGAACTCCTGTTTGACAAAATGAAGTGCCTCAATCCCGCCATCGCGGACATGGAACCCTATGAATTCCGCTATGCGCTGAACAACCTGGCTCCCGAAAAGGGCTGGGATTCCGTGAAACTGGATACAGCGGATGAAATCGAACACCGCATCAGCCGCCGCGAGTTCTATGCGGGCATCCAGATCAAGCCGAGGGTGGACGACCGCATCGTGCTGGACGAAAACATCGTCAGGCTGACGACCATGCTTTTCGTCGGGCTGGTCACGGGCGAGTATGACGAGGCCTGGGTGAAAGCCCACTTTTTCTTCGACGTGCGCAGCTTTTTCTTCCTGCACCGCACAACCTACTTCACCGATAAAATCCGCGCTCACTTCGGCGGCAAGCCGTTCAGGCAGTTCGAGCAGAAGCAAAAGGGATTCGAGCGTTTGCAGGATGTGGGCTACAAAGCCTTCCAGGAAGCCAATGCGGAAGTGGACCAACTTTTCATCGAGAGTGTGATGAAACTCATCGCCGCGCGCGGCACCCCGATCCTGCTCGCCATTGCCGGGCCGACCGCGGCCGGGAAAACCGAAATCGTCGAGCGTCTGCGCGTTACCTTCGAGCAGGCGGGCCAGCAAGTCACCTCCATTGAGATGGACAACTTTCTGACCGACCGCGATTACCGCGAGGCGAAGGGCATCTTTACGCAGGGCAAGCAAGCCCTGCACTTCGAGCTGTTCGAGCAAAGCCTGGAGGACATCACGCACGGAAAGAAGATCAGCATCCCCCGCTATGATTTTATTTTCGCCACCTCCAGCCATGACCTGAACGGAAACCTGAAGCCGGGCGGCGTTCCGATCGAGATCGAGCCAGCCGATATCATTTTTATCGAGGGTAATTTCCCATTCCTGTTTGAGGAAGTTGTCCATCTGATAGGCCTCAAAGTGGTGTATCTGACCGATGACCCGGTCCGCTTGAAGCGCAAATGGAAGCGCGATATAGATTATCGCAAGAAATACGAACCCACCTACTTCCGCAATCGGTTTTTCAAAGACCAGTTCATCATGGCTCAGATAGCCTACCGGCCCCAGATGGAAGTATGCGATATCGTCGTGGATACCTCTGGCGCGGCGCTATGGACGACCCCCGAAAACGCTGAAATCCTGGCAAGCATTTGAAGAGCCAGTCCCGATTGATCTCTGTCAGAAGTTTTTAAGTGTGTTCTGAAAGATCGGAGCACGCAAAGACCGTATGACGATTCCTCCGGCTTTCAAATCCAGGCCGTTCCTGATGTACTGGATTGGTCACCTGATTTCAATCGCAGGTTCACAGATGCAACTGTGGGCGCTGTACTGGCATCTCCGCACGATATCGGATCAGCCTGTGGTCATCAGCGGTATCGGCCTGGTGCGGTTCCTTCCAGTGATTCTCCTCTCCCTGATCGCCGGAGTCGCTGCGGACCGGTTCGACCGTCGAAAAATGGCGATCCTTACCCAAATCGCACTGGGTTTAGTTGCCCTAATGCTTGGCCTAACCACCTCGTGGGGCGTAATGACGTTATGGTTGTTATTCGGTCTGGTGACCATTCAATCGGTGGCCGTGGCTTTTGATGGCCCTGCCAGGCAAGCCCTCATCCCTTCCCTGGTACCGCGTGAAAACCTGGCAAACGCTTACAGCCTGACCTCCATCGCCTCCAAAGTGGGAGGCATTCTGGGGCCGGCGATCTGCGGGGTCGTGATCGCCTTTTTGGGCCTGCAATGGGCGTACTGGATCAACGCCATTTCCTATCTGGCTGTCATCGCGGCGCTGATTGCGATGGGCGATATTCGAACAGTAATTGAAAAGAAAGCCTTCGAACTGCGTGGTAGTCCCGGTTCCAGCGAGATAGTCCCGGTTCCCGCACGGGGCACGGGACGAGGAACATTCCGTGATATCCGGGAAGGGATCGAATTCATCAAAAACTCTCCCATCATCTTCTCAGTCATGATCCTGGATTTCTTTGGCACTTTCTTCTCATCGGCGAATACCCTGCTGCCCTTCGTGGCCAGGGATATTCTGCATGTCGGTCCGATCCAGTATGGCTGGTTGTCTGCTTCCCAATCAATTGGTACCGTGATCATTGGATTATATCTTTCGCAGAAGACCAAACTCCTTCGCCAGGGAATGTTGATTTCCATTTCTGTGGCAATGTTCGGCCTGGCTACGATACTCTTCGGGATTTCCACCTCGTTCTGGTTGACCATGCTGGCGCTCATCCTGATTGGCGTCTTTGACGGATTGAGTACGATCATTCGCAACACGGTGAGACAACTGCTGACGCCGGATGCAATGCGCGGACGCATGATGAGCATCACCCAGATATTCTTCAAGGGTGGTCCGCAGCTCGGAGAAGTGGAATCCGGTCTGGCAGCGCAGATTTTCGGGCTGCCATTTGCGATTGTCTCGGGTGGGGTCGGTTGTGTGATGGCCGCCTGTATCGTGGTAAGAAAGATCCCACAGCTTTGGAATTACAACGGAGACGAGGCAATCCAGGATATTTCGTGAAAGAATACTTGCATTATTTGAAAAAATGTTGTATCATTTGCAAATGTAATTTTGTTTGCAAAAATATTAAATTTGAAAGCTCTCTTTGTACCCAGTTTCCAGATGAGGTCAGACGATGAACGAAGAAAAAGCCCAAAGTGTTGTTGACTTCAGCCAGGTAATCAGCGAGCACTATAACCAGCTCACTAAAAGTGAAAAAAACATCGCCAATTACTTGCGGAAGAATCAGGAGGAATCGGCCTTCCTGTCAGCTGGGGAGCTGGCGGACCGGCTGAAGTTGAGTGAGGCCACGATGGTGCGGTTTGCGCGCAATATAGGCTTCGATAGTTACCCGGCCATGCGCGCGGTTTTGCAGGAAAATTTCCGCCGCCGGGTGACACATTCGGCGAGGCTGCGCGGTCGCCTGGATGATTTGCGCGAGGCGGGGGATATCTTCGAGCGGCTGGTGGTTTCCGAAATAGATTACATGAGCCAGGCGCTGGAGACCGTAGACCGGCAGGCGTTACATCGAGCTGTCGAATTACTGCGGTCTCGTAAGCGCATTTTTGTTTTTGGCGTTGGCCCATCGGTTTCCTTGGTGGACCTGATGGAAATCCGCCTGGAGCGTTTTGGCCGGCAGGTGATCCCGCTCAAGACCGCGGGGCGGGAAATCCTGGAACCTCTCCAGTTGATGACCGATCAGGACCTTTTGTTCGTGATCTGCTTTTTCGATATCTCGGCCGCCTTGCAGCTTGTCCTGGATTATGCCAAAGAGGTGCACTGCCCGGTCATCATGCTGACCGACACCCTCGGCTCGATCATCGGGGACAAGGCGGATGTCGTCCTGGCTGCCAGGCGCGGGCCGATGGCCGAGTTCCATTCGCTGGTTGTGCCGATGACGGTTATAAACACGCTTCTATTGGCCGTTGCCCAGGAAGATCAAGAACAGGTAATGACGAATCTGGATAAGCTGGATCAATTGCGCGAGCGTTTCAAGAAAATTACCGGATCAACAATCTAGGGTTTTCATCCAAATCAGGAGAACATATATATGACGGCTTCCGAATCGGTATTGCAGCCAACATCCATGCGCATGCTTGCCTCGTTCAGGAGGTTTCTCCACTGGTTGACGAGCATAAGGGTGGTCCTGTCGTTGATCATGCTGGTTTTGATGTTCGTCTTTGTCATCATCCCTTTGTATAGCTTGGTTGAGACCACGGTGACCTGGTCGCAACACGATCTCACCCGCGTCCCGGATGCTGTCGTAGGCGAGTTAACCATTTTTCACTGGGTCAGGATGTTGACAGGCGTGATTGGTCGAATTTATACGTATACCCCACTGCAGCATTCGATGACCATCGCCATTGGGGCCACACTGCTGTCGCTGTTGATCGGTGGAGCGCTGGCCTGGCTGGTGGTGCGCACCGATATGCCGGGCAGAAGGATCATCAATCAACTGGCGGTGCTGCCCTACATCATGCCGTCCTGGACCATCGCCCAAGCCTGGCTCGTGTTGTTCAAGAACCGGCTTACTGGCGGAACGCCGGGACTTTTCGAGTTCCTGGTGGGACAGGCGCCCCCCAAACTGGTTGTCGTACGGGCCGGTGCCGATCATCATCTGCAGCGCGCTGCATTACTACACTTTCTTTTTCCTGTTCGTGTCGGCGGCGCTGATGTCCATCGATTCCAACCTGGAAGAAGCCGGGGACCTGATGGGCGCCAGCCGCGGGCGCATCCTGCGCAAGATCACCTTCCCGCTCGTCATACCGGCCATCCTTTCGGGTGTCATCATGACCTTTTCCAAGGTGATGGGCACCTTCGGCGGGCCGAATATTTTAGGCTTGCCGGTCAGGTACTATGTCGTTGCCACCATGATCCGCGGTAGTATGGCGGCTCAAGAGAAAGGGGATGCCTTTGTACTGGCGATTGTGTTGATCTTGTTTGCCATAACCACCATTTCACTCAACCAGAGACTGGTCGGCACGCGCAGGAGTTACGAGACGATCGGCGGGCGCGGCTTCGTTGCGCGGTTGAACAAGCTGGGGAAAATGAAACGTGTACTGTTTATAGCCGTGATCATTTTTCAGATCCTGGTCATCGCCGTTCCGATTGGCCTTCTGCTCTATAACACATTAATGTTGATTGATGGGAATTACAGCCTGAACAATCTCACCTTGCAGCACTGGATTGGACCGAGAAATACAGTTTATAACCATGGAGAGCCTGGCGTCCTGCGTAACCCGATCATATATTCAGCCGCCTGGAATTCGATCAAACTGGCGCTGTGGACAGCCTTTTGCACGGCCCTGCTCGGAATCGTCCTTGGTTACGCCATTGTCAAAGGCCGGGGCACGCGGCTTTCCAAACTGGTCGAGCAACTGGCCTTCATCCCGTATATCATCCCGGGCATCGCCTTTGGCGCGGTTTACATTGCGATGTTCGCCAGAAAGCTGGGGCCGATCCCGCCTTTGTACGGGACCTTCGCACTGCTGGTGATCGTCTCAGTGACGAAACATATTCCGTTTTCTTCCCGTTCGGGGGTTTCGGCCATGATGCAGGTCGGCCGGGAGCTGGAGGAGGCCGGCATAGTGGCCGGCGCCAACGTCTGGCAGCGCTTCCGGCGCATCATCTTTCCGCTCACCAGCAGCGGCTTCATGTCCGGCTTTTTAATGACCTTCATCACCACCATGCGGGAGCTTTCCTTGATCATCCTGCTGGTGACTCCAACCACCCAACTGCTGGCCAGCCAGACCATGCAGTATACCGAGAACGGAGACGGCCAGGAAGCAAACGCGGTCATCCTGATCCTGATCGCGATCGTCGTGCTTGGCAACTTCATTATTGGACGGTTTAGCCGGGGCAGCAGTCTTCAAAAAGGCCTGGGAATGTAGCGAGAGGAAATCATGAGTACAACCATCACTATTAATAATCTCACCAAACGTTTTGGCAAAGTTGTTGCGCTTGACAATGTCAACCTGTCAATCGAACCAGGAACGTTCGTAACCCTGCTGGGTCCTTCCGGGTGCGGCAAGACGACCCTGCTGCGCTGCGTGGCCGGTCTCGAAGACCCGGATGGAGGCGAGATCTACATTGGCGATCAACTGGTTTTTTCTTACGACAAGGGCATAACGCTGCCTTCTGGAAAACGCGACTTGGGGCTGGTATTCCAAAATTATGCCTTGTGGCCGCATATGAAGGTGGATAAGAACATCACTTTTGCGCTCGAGATCCAGAAACTGGGCAAGGAAGAAATGGGGAAACGTGTCAAGGAATCGTTGGCGGAAGTAAAAATGGAAGGCTATGAAGACCGCTATCCGCGCGAGATGAGCGGCGGGCAGCAGCAGCGCATCGCCCTGGCGCGCATGTTAGCCTATCGCCCCAAGGTATTCCTGATGGATGAACCGCTTTCCAACCTGGACGCCCGCCTGCGCATGGACATGCGCGCTGAACTCAAACGCCTGCACCATATTTCCGGCGCCACCACCATTTATGTGACCCACGATCAGGTGGAAGCATTGACGATGTCCACCAAAATCGCCGTCATGAAGGAAGGTGTTCTTCAACAACTGGACACCCCCGACATTGTTTACCATTACCCGGCCAATTTATTCGTGGCTGATTTCATCGGCAACCCAAAAGTGAACCTGTTGGATGGCGTGGTGAACGGCAAGAATGTAGTCAACATAGGCCCATTCAAGCTCGCGATTGATAATATTAACGCTACCGGCAAAGTGGTGGTCAGCATACGGCCGGAAGATATCACCATCTCGACGCAACCCGTCCCGGGAGCGGTGGAGTTCAGCGCCTATTCCGTCCTGCCCTCCGGAGCCGACTCGACCATTATCGCCCGCCTGGGTGAGGTGGAGCTTACCATCAGAGAAATGGGCATCAGTAAGATCAAGATGGACCAAAAGATCTGGTTGACCTTCGACCCCCAAACGTTGAACCTGTACGACAAAGAAAGCGGCAACCTCATTGCTTCCTGAAAATAATCGGAGCAGACTGCTTTGTTTCGTCTCCGTAACTGCCTATATTGACGATCAGCATGTGAAAGGAGGCACGCAAAAGATAAAGTATCCAGGAAAAGAACCTCGTGTTTAATTCAATCTGTTTCCAACTATGTAAGGAGGAAGAAATGAAAGCGTTCGTAAAGTTAATCACTCTGGTGGTTTTGTTCAGCTTGGTCGTGAGCTGCGGCGGCACACCGGCTACGACAGTGGCAACTGAACCCCCCGCCACTCAGCCCCCCGCAACTCAGCCCCCGCCACCGAAGTACCTCTCACGGCGGCGGAGCAATGGGCCAAGGACAATGGCCTCGGCCCATACCAGCCCGCCGAGGAAGACTGGGCGGCTGTTGAAGCGGCGGCAAAGCTGGAAGGGTCAGTGTGTGTGTATTCCAACTCTTCCAAAATTGCGAAAGTAGTGGACGCCTGGAATGAGTTATACCCGGACATCGCACTTGATTGCGGAGATACCGATGATATCGCCGTCAAAATGCAGGCGGAGCAGGAAGCCGGGAACGTGGTCGGCGATGTCTGGTACCAAAGCAGTGGCCACATTCTGTACGGTTTGTTCGTTCCCAACCAATGGATCTGGTCATACGTCCCGCCGGGTGTGGTGGAACCGGAATTGACCCCCGAGCAGCCATTTGCGATTGCACGTCACTCCATCGACGTATGGGGCTACAACAACGAGGTTGACGCGGCATGCCCGTTCACCAACTGGTGGGAGTTGACCGAGCCGAAGTTTACGGGGAAAGTCTACATGGAAGATCCCATGACCAATGTCAGCGATATGGCTAAGTGGGCTACAGTTGTTCAACATGCTGACGAAATGGCTACAGCCTACAAGGATCTTTACGGCGTGGATTGGACCACCGACCCGGCTGCCGCGCCGGATGCCTTTGGACAGACAGTCGATAATGCCGGATGGCTGTTCCTCAAGAAGCTGGCCCAAAATCAACCCGGCATTGAGCCCGGTGGCGATGAGGTCGACGCGGCTTATGCGACGCTGGGCATGGATCCAACGGTGGAACCGGGGGTGGGCTGGACCGGTTGGGATAGTGTTGAGGCAACTGCGGATGGCGAAATTGCCATGGCGCCCTGCCTGGATGTCAAACCGGTCTTTGGTTTGGAGAAGACCACCTACCTGGGAATTGCTGCTTTCGCCCCGCACCCCAATGCGGCCAAGCTGTTCATCAATTTTACTCTCACGACAGAGAAAGGCCAAAAACCCTGGATGAAAGTAGGCGTTTACTCTGCCCAACCATCTAGACCGGTTCCCGAAGGCGCCTTGCCGTTTGAGGAAATGCACGCGGGTACCTGGGCTACGGATCCTGTGTTCGGCTGGGAGTGGGCCGCCAAGGTGCGCGACTTCTGGGCTATCAGCCTGCTTTCCGCTCCGTAAAAAGTGCTTGGTCGGAATCGAATCGGTTTCTTTGGACACGGACGCAGCTTGTCCGTGTCCAAAGACTTTCATGATGGCGTATTAGAAAAAACCTGCATCAACAACAGGTTCCAAAGGAACACCTGGAGGCAGGGCCGATCCCAGGTGTGATACAAGGGTTTTCCAAGATGTGGAGACAAGCGGTATGACCATCCAGGCTGTTTTCTTCGATATGGGCGGCACCATCGAAACTTATGGGTATACGCGTGCTCTGCGCCTGGAAGCGACGCCTGGACTCCAGCAGCAGCTTCTCGCGGCCGGGATTGATCTGCAACTTGACAATGAGCAGCTTTTCGAAGTGATTTCCGCCGGACTGGAGCGTTATCACCAGTGGAGTTTGAACAACCTGGATGAACTTTCTCCAAGTCAGGTTTGGCGCGAATACATCTTGAGCGATTATCCTGTTGACCAAAACCAATTGGCGGGGATCGCCGAAGATTTGATGCTGACCATCGAAACGCGTTTTTACCAGCGCGCCATGCGCCCGGAAATTCCGCTTGTGCTGGAGACGATCCAGAAAATGGGTTTGAAAATCGGCCTGATCAGCAATGTTTGCAGCCGGGGGCAGGTGCCGGCCAGCCTGGAATTATATGGGATACGGCATTATTTCGACCCTGTGGTATTATCCAGCGAATATGGCCGCCGCAAACCAGACCCATCCATCTTCCACTATGCCGCCCGCCGGGCGAATGTGCCGACCAGCGAATGTCTCTACGTGGGAGACCGCATCGCCCGCGACATTTTGGGCGCCCGCCGGGCAGGATACCGCCTGGCGATCCAGATCCAGCATGATTTCGATCATGGAGAGGCAGACGAGGGCGCCGCGCCCGATGCTGTGATTGCCAATATGCACGAACTGGTGGATATCCTGCGCGCCGAACAGGGCGTTCCGGGAACCCGGGAGAATGCCGGAAAATCCCGCCAGAACGGAGTTTGCGCCTTCCTGTTCGACGCCGGAGATATCCTCTACTATCGGCCCCAGCGGGATCGTAAATTGAAGGCTTTTCTCAAGGAACTGTCGCTCCCCGTCACCGGGAGCCGCCCAGCCGAAATGGAGGCGCTTCGGCAGCACGCCTATCAGGGTCAGATCACGCGCGAGCAGTATTGCGAGGCCATCCTGCGGCTGTATGGCGTTACCCGGCCGGAGCATCTCCTGCGCGGCAAACAGATCCTGGATGAGGATACGAATAACGTGAAATTCTTCGACGGCGTTCGGGAAACGCTCCTGGCGCTGAAAGAAAGGGAATACCTGCTGGGCATCATCACCGATACAGCCCTGCCGGTGCATGTCAAGTTGGGCTGGTTCGACCACGGCGGCTTCGGACACGTTTGGGACTCCATCGTTTCGTCCAAAGAACTGGGGATTCGCAAGCCGGCCCCGCAGATCTATCACGCCGCCTTGCAGCAATTGGGCATCCCTTCCGAGCGGGCGGTTTTTGTCGGCCATAAAGCCTCGGAACTGGAAGGCGCCAGGGCGGTCGGGATGAAAACCATCGCTTTCAATTATGACGCAGGCGCGAAGGCAGATTTTTATATTGATCAATTTGCCGACCTGCTGAAAGTGCCTATTACTATATCAACTGAATAAATGGGGGTGGGGGTATGCGGGCGGCGGAGCCGCCCGCATACCCCCTACTCCCCTAAAAAGGTAATGGTAGAGGTTGGATGATCACTTACGACGCGTCTTTTTCCACAATGTGGGCAAACAAGAAATTTCCCGCCCTCGATGATTTCTTTATCGCCGCCCGCCGAATGGGATTTGCAAAAGTCGAATTGAACCATCAAATCAATTCTGCCATGTTGGCGGGAATAGAACTGGATCATTACCAGTTCAGCAGCGTCCACGAACCCTGCCCGGCGGATATTTCAACCGAGATACTGAAAGCGCGCGACTGGCTGGTTTCGTCACCCGATGAGGAATGTCGTCGGCAGGGCGTGGCCTCCATCAAGCGCAGCATTGATCTGGCGCATGCGTTGGGCGCGGGTATAGTGGTGATGCACTCCGGCACCATTCAGGTGGATGGATCTCTTGAGAACAATTTACGGGCGCTCTTCGAGGCCGGACAGGCTCATTCCCAGGGATACCTCGAGATAAAAAACCGGCTGGTGGACGCTCGCGCCGCGCGCGCCGGCGTCTGCCTCGAATCTGTCAAAAAGAGCCTGATGGAACTGCTCGAATATGCCGGACGTTTCGGCGTCCGCCTGGGACTGGAGAACCGTTATCACTATTTCGACATCCCCAGCCTGGACGAAATGGGTTTTCTTCTTGGATTGGCGGGGCCCGAACGACTTGGCTTTGTGTACGATGTCGGCCATGCCCAGGCACTGGATCGTCTGGGTTTTTACCCCCACGAGGAATGGCTGAAACGTTATGCCACGCGCATTATCGGCGCGCATCTCCACGATGTCATCGGGATAGCCGATCATTATGCCCCGGGCTTAGGCGAAGTGGATTTTGATAGGGTTGCCACTTATCTGCCTGAAGATGCTTTCCGTACTTGTGAATTCCAGGTAGTTAACACCACCGAGCAAGTTAAAGCCGGTTTGAAGTTCTTGGTTGCACACGGCTGTATCAAATGCCTGTGATTTCAAAAAGGAGTATCTCCCATGCGCAACTTTTTCAAGAAACGCCAAAATGTTTTCATCAAATTGATCCAAGAGCAGGCCGCACTGACCTTGGAAGGTATGGAGGCCCTGAAAGCTTATATGACAGGCGAGGATCCCGCCGCTGCATCCAATCTTAACACAAAGGAAAAAGAAGCCGACGAAGCCCGGCGCATCCTGATTGACGAATTGAACAAGACTTTCATCACTCCTTTTGACCGGGAGGATATCTTTGCACTTTCCCGGACGATTGATGATGTGCTGGATTATGCTTATAGCACGATGACCGAGATGGAAATCCTGAAAGTAGAGCCGACCCCTTACATGCAGCGTATGGCCTCCCTGCTCAGAGACGCGGCTTACGAGCTTTCGATGGCGGTCAATCGCCTGGAGGAACATCCCGGGGTATCCAATGACCACGCCCAGCGCGCCAAGGCCCTCGAAAACCGGGTGGAAGATGTTTACCGGGAAGCCCTGGCCGACCTTTTCAGCGGCGTGGAAGACATCAAGCACGTGGTCAAGATGCTGAAACTACGCGAGGTCTACCGCCACTTGAGCAACGCCGCCGACCGGGGCGACGAGGCGGCCAATGTCATCGCCAATATCGTCGTCAAGATTGCATAAGAGAGAGGCTGCATAAATGACGCCGATCATCATTGCCGTGATCGTACTGGCCCTTCTATTTGATTTCTTGAACGGCATCCACGATTCCAGCAACGTGGTTGCCACGATGATTTCGTCCAGGGCGCTTTCTCCTCGTGTGGCTTTGGGAATGACCGCTCTGGCTAATTTTTTCGGCCCATTTATCTTCGGCGTGGCGGTGGCCGAAACAATCGGGCATGAAATTGTCGCTGCTGAGACAATCAATACACAAGTGTTGCTAGCCGCGTTGGCTAGCGCGATTTTCTGGAATTTATTCACCTGGTACCTGGGTTTTCCGAGCAGTTCTTCACATGCGCTTGTGGGTGGATTTATCGGTGCGGTCGTTATCGGAGTTGGCTGGCAGGCCATCCTACTACATGGATTGGAGAAAATATTGATTGCTTTGTTCATTTCTCCAATCATCGGTTTTGTGATTGGATTTATTGCCCTCCGGATTATCTTGTTATTGTGCTGGCAGGCCACACCCCGCGTCAACGTTTTTTCAAACGCGGCCAGATTTTCACTGCTCTTGCCCTGGTGCTCAGCCACGGCACCAATGACGCGCAGAAGACCATGGGAATCATCACCCTGGCGCTGGTTACCGGAGGCTATTTGAAGGATTTTGCCGTCCCCGTCTGGGTCATCATTATCTGTGCCGGGATGATCGCTTTTGGCACCTCGGTAGGCGGGTGGAAATTGATCCGTACACTGGGAGGCAAGTTCTATAAAATCCGGTCAGTACACGGGTTTGCTTCCCAATTGGCCTCGGCAGTTGTCATCATGGGCGCTTCCCTGGTGGGAGGTCCGGTGAGCACCACCCAGGTGGTCAGTTCAGCCATCATGGGGGTTGGCGCAGCCGAAAGAGTGAATAAGGTGCGCTGGGGGGTCGCCCAGGAAATCGCCACGGCCTGGCTGTTGACCATTCCGGCCACAGCCCTGGTCGCAGCGGGCATATATTGGGTGCTTATCCGGGTCATTCCATAGTCATCGTCGAAAGGTCAAATCAAGGTTATGCACATTGCTGAAACCTATGATGTCATTTGTATAGGGAATTACACCAAAGATACGATCATTTCTCCGACCGGTGTCAGGTATGTGGACGGTGGGGCGGTCAACTACTCGGCGCACGCGGCCGCTCGTCTCGGCTTGAAGGTGGCCGTTGTCACCCGCCTGGCAAAAGAAGATGCACGCGTGGTCGAGAAATTCACCCAGGCGGGCATTGACTGTTTTGTGACCTATACGCCCCAGTCCACTTGTATGAGGCTGGAATATCCCACGATGGATCCGGATATTCGCAACCTGTCTGTTGACGGGGTGGCTGGCTCGATCACCGTGAGTGAAGTGGAGGGCTTGCAAGCAAAGTCCGCAATTATCGGTTCGAGCCTGCGAGGAGAGGTCGGCCCGGATATCCTCCGGGCGCTGAAGGAGAAAGATATACTCCTGGCCGCCGATATGCAAGGATTTGTGCACGTGCTGCGAGGTCAAAATCTGGTATACGAACCCTGGGAGGAAATGCAGGTGACACTGGCTTATCTGGATATTCTCAAGAGCGATGCGGTGGAAGCAGAGTTCCTCACCGGCGAAATCGATATTTACAAAGCCGCGCAAAGCTATGCTCGAATGGGCCCGAGGGAGATCGTGCTGACCTACAGGGATGGCGTACTGGTTTATGCCGAGGGTCAATTCTACGAGGCGGGATTCTATCCGCAGAAACTGAATGGGCGCAGCGGACGCGGCGACACCTGCATCGGGGCGTATGTGGCCATGCGCCTTTCGAAGCCGCCCGCCGAAGCGGGCGTTTGGGCCGCAGCGGTGACCAGCCTGAAAATGGAAAAATTGGGCCCGTTCGACCGCTCGGTCAGCGAGGTCGAGGCGCTGATGCACGCCAAATATGATCATGGCTCGATTGGCTGATGTATTCTGCCAATTGCCTTTTTTGCACCGGCCACGTGCGTTGGGCTATTGATCCGGTGACTCTAAAACACCGCCTTCCCCCAAGTGCCGGAAATGGATATTGCCCATGATCTGGATGGGTTGTCTTTCGTCCTGTTGACGCACGAGCATGCCGACCACCTGGACCTCGGGATGGTGCGCGCTTTGCGGACATTACCCATCCTTTGGGTTATACCGGAGCCCCTCCTGGCGATAGTCGAACCGACCGGATTATCCCGTGAGAAGATCATTGTCCCCCGGTCAATGCGACCGCCCGAAATTGAGGGGACAAAGGTTGTCCCGATGGAAGGTCTGCATTGGGAAACCGCCCCCTCTCAGCCGGGAGGATTGCGAGGTGTTCTGGCTATCTTCCCGTAGTGTCCTCGAAAACTGCACCAAAGAGGGGCCCCCCCCCTACATACAGTAAAGTGATTCAAACTTTTCGCCCTGAGCGAAGCGCAGTCGAAGGGCGGTTTTCATGGCAAAACGCCTCGACTACGGGGCTAACACCCCTCCGCTCGGCGCGGAGGTACATTACCAAAAAACCTTGAATCAGTTCAGTGTTTTACTGGACTTTCGGCCTGAATTTATAGCCGTATATTGGATATGTACCGCGCGGGACGGATTTCGGTAGAACTGTAGGCGGAGTGGAATTGTCGCGACAGGTCAGGTTTATTTCTATATGTCGTCGGCCAGATCATCATCCATGCTTCCGAGAATATCGCGCGGGTCGAAAGGAGGTTCATTCGGGTCATATCGCGGCGGCGTGGCCGGCGGTCTGATGTTGCGTGTCCAGCGGTGCATCCGTTTCATCTCCTCGATCATTTCCCTGCTCACTTCATCATCTCCATCTCTTTCAAACAATTTGATTTGCTTTTTAACCCAATCGGCCGGTTCGCCGGGCTGGCCATCATCCAAGTCGAGGAAGCTCCAGTCCAGCGGAGAAGCGGGGGCGTTTTGGGGTTCGTTTGGTATGGCGGATTCCAGAAGGCGCGCCAGGCCGGGGTCAATGCTGGGCGTGTAGGGCAGGATGGATTTGTCGGCGCGCTTCTCGCGGAAATAGCGGATGACTTCCTCGTCTGATGGCGCGGAGGGGTCAATATGCTGCATCATGCGATTGTAGCGCGTGCCATCGCCGCGCGGGGGAATCCACGGGATGCGGTAGGCATTGTCGCGCCACCAGATGACTTCGGCCAGCAGGCGGCGGGCGTCCGGGTCGGTGAAGCGGGAACACAGTTCAGCCAAGGCTTCGGCGGAATCGGCCAAAAAGCCCAGGTCGGCGTAGGTTTTGCCAATCCAGAGCAGGGCGGCGCGCGGGTCGTTGGTCCGCTCGAGCGCCTCAGCGAAGATCATCCAGGTGTAATCGGTGCATTCTTCGTCCCCCAGACAGTACGCGCCGAGCAGTTCGATTTTGCCTGCCTCTAAAATTTTGGCAACATCGGGCGGCCCGTCTTTTTCATGTTCGTATCCTTCCAAATATTCACGCTCCCAACCCTGCCAGCGACTCATGAACCGAAATGAAAGTGCGAGGCGACGGCGCTGCTGCCAGGGGCGGTCGTCCCACTCGTCAATGTTGCGCTGAATGGCGACGCGGTTGTCGTAAATCGTCCATTCGTCGCAAAAGAGTTCGTAGACGAGATCGCCGGCCTGCGCGCAATCGGGGAAGAGCGCCAGCACGTCGAAGCACAGGGCGGCAGCGTCGGCTTGGCCGGCGTGCCATTGACCCTCGTAGCGGGCGCGGGCGAGCATTTGGGGTACGTAGGCTGGATAAGCAGGCATGGCTGTTGCCCATGTGGTAGGTTATTGGAATTATAGCAACGATTGGTTGTGACCGGGTAGTAAAATACGGATGAATCTGCGGAGTAATACTTCTACAAGCCCAACATGAGAAGTTCATCGCGTCACTATTAAGTCATTTTCAAGTTCGTGGTAAACTCACCCCACAATGACACTCATCTCCTCCAAAAACATCTCCGAAACGGATATTCGCCTGCTGCCAGTGGACAAGGCAGCCCTGAAAGGCATCAGCGCAGGGCAGTTTGCCAGCCGCGACCTCTACCGTTTGCGTTTGCTGGCGGAGCATGCCCAACTGATCAGCGGATTTGACGAACTGGTCTGCCTCGAATCGCTCGAGTTTGCCCCGTTTGATTATCAGGTGCGCGCCGCCCAAATTATGCTGCGCCGCTTTCGCGGGCGCGGCATGTTTTGTGATGAAGTCGGGCTGGGGAAAACCATCGAGGCCGGGCTGGTACTCAAGGAATATCTGGTGCGCAACGTTGTCCAGCGCGTGCTGATTGTCACGCCTGCCGCTTTAGTGGAACAATGGCGCGAGGAGTTGGCCATCAAGTTCGGGCTGCCCCGTTTCACCACCAGCGCCGACGCTGAGTTCCGCGCCGCCGGGGCCAAAGCCTGGGAACGCTTTCCGCTGCTGATTGCATCGCTCGCCACCGCCCGCCGCGCCGAACACCGCGCCCGGATTGCCCAGATTCCCTACGACTTGGTCATTGTGGACGAAGCGCACCATCTCAAAAACCGCAACAGCGCCTCATGGAAATTTGTCAATGATTTGCAGCGTAAATATATTCTATTGCTGACCGCCACCCCGGTCGAAAATGACCTGGATGAACTGTATAACCTGATTACCCTGCTCAAGCCCGGTCAACTAAAAACCCCGCGCGAGTTTCGTAAGCAGTTTGTAGCGCACGGCGATCCGCGCCTGCCCAAAAATCGCGGACAACTGCGCGATTTGCTGGGCGACGTGATGGTGCGCCATACCCGCAGCCAGGTGAACATCAAACTGCCGCCGCGCCAGGCCAGCACCATTCGCCTGGGGCTTTCTCAGGAGGAAACCGATTTCTATCAGGCGGTCAGCGGTTACGTGCGCGCGCAAATGCGAACATCCCCCTTTCATCTCCCTATCGCCGCCCCGCCGGACTCAGAAATAACAAAGACGCTGCCGGGCAGCGATGAGGGGACGGAGGGGGATAAGAGTCTCCGCCAGGTAGACCGCTTTGCCCTGCTCACCCTTCAGCGTGAAATTGGCAGCAGTCCCCAATCTGCCGAGCCAACCTTGCGCGCGTTGGCCGAACGCGCCCATCGAGCCGAACAGCGCCGCGAACTGCTGGAACTCGCCGACCAGTCCACCCGCATCCAGGCCTGGGCCAAGGCCGAGGCGCTCGAAAAACTGCTCCTTACCAGCCTGCGCGACCCTGCCGAAAAGATCATCATCTTTACCCATTTCCGCCGCACGCTGGAGCGTCTCGCCGAACGCCTGCGCGGGCTGGGACTCTCGGTCGTCACCTATCACGGCGAAATGGGAACACCGTCCAAAAACCAGGCAATTGCAGATTTCGAGCAGCGCGCCCAGGTGCTGCTCTCCACCGAAGCCGCCGGGGAGGGACGCAATCTCCAATTTTGCCGCACGATGGTCAATTTCGATATTCCCTGGAACCCCATGCGCATCGAACAGCGCGTCGGGCGTATTCACCGCATCGGGCAGACGCGCGACGTGCGCATTTACAACCTTTCGGCGCGCGGCACGGTGGAAGATTACCTGCTCGAAATCCTCGACCAGAAACTCAACATGTTCGAGCTGGTCATCGGCGAAATGGACATGATTCTGGGGCAACTTTCGGACGAGCGCGACTTCGAAGACCTGCTGCTCGACATCTGGATGCAGGCGGAATCTGCCGAGGAACTGCACGACGGATTCAAGCAACTGGGCGAAGCGCTGGTTCAGGCGCGCCAGGCGCACCAGAAAACCCAGGAATACGACGAAGCCCTGTTCGGCGAAGATTTTTCGGCGGAGTAGCCCATGTCCGAAGATATTTCTCTCGAAGAATTGGTTTTGGGCTACTGCCGTCAGGTGGGCGGATTGGTGGAGCCGCCCGCCTACGGGATTTACGAGACGTTGCTGCCCGACGAAGTATCCACTCGCTGGGGCGTGGAGGCTCATCAGCGCTTCACCTTTTCATCCGAGTCAGAAAAAGAGAGCACTTTTCTGCACTACGGGCACCCGCTGGTGGAAACCATCGTCAACGAACTGCGCCTGCAAACAGCCAACGGGCGGTTTTTTATCAACAATGTCCGCCTGGCAAAGCCCGGGCTGTACGCCGCCATCGAAAAAGCCATTTCCATCTCCAATGCAAAACTATTTCCCGTGCCAGGCGCAGTGGAGCAGCCACATCTGCATCATTATGTGCGTTTCAATTTCAAGGTAAGCCTGATTTCTGATGAAAAGCGCGAGCTGATTCTGCCGGTCTGGATGGATGCGCAGGGCGGATATGCCGTTAATGGGGCGGGGATCCAACGACAGGCGATTCTCGATATGGAGAATCACTCCCAAAACCTGTCACCCGCCGCCGCGTTCTGGAACAATGAGCCGCCGCTGGCCCCCAAAACGCTGGCGGCCCTGCTGGAACGCGCCCGCAAGTCGGTGGCGGACGAACTGGGCGATACGCTGGCAGGTTTGCAAAAACGTCTGCAGCGATTTTTGGAACTCGACCGCGCCCGCCTAAACGAATATTACACTGACCTGCTCAAAGACGCCGACCGCCGCCTGCAAAAAGCCGATGACGAGCGCCGCCCGGGGCTGGAAGCCAAACGCGCCGCCATCACCGCCGAGCGCCTGTCCAAACTGGAGGATGTGGAACAGAAATATCACCTGCGCATCCAATTGGAACTGCTGAATGTCGCCATCATCACCCAGCCCAAACTCGATTTGACGGTGGAAATTGGCAAACGCGGGGTTGCGGTGAAACGGGTGGCAACCTGGGATCCGCTACTGCATGTGGTCGAGCCGCTGACCTGCGACGTGTGCGGCCAGCCGGGCAAGTCTTTATTGCTGTGCGAAAATGGACATCTGGCGCACAGCGATTGTCTCGCGCCGCAGTGCGTGGAGTGCAAGCGCACCTATTGCCAGAAATGCGCCGACCAGGTGCAAACCTGCGCCGTCTGTGACCGCCCGGTGTGCGTCCATAGCTTGAGCCGCTGTACCACCTGTCAGCGAGTGACCTGCAATGAGCATCTCAACGAATGTCACGCCGATAATGGAGAGCCGCGTCGCGCTGTCAGCCAGGAAAAGGCAGTTTCCCCCTCCGGGGATGATACAACGGAAGCAGGCAGCGGGGAGAAAGCGTCCAGCCCGAAAACGGAGCAGCCTGCCAGGCAGAAAACAGCCGCGAAACGGGAAGCGCCCAAAAGGCCGACATCCCGCGCAAAAATTGCCCCGCCTAAAGAGAAACTGGCCGACCACATGGAGGTGTATGCAGACCCGGCGCAAAACAGTATCACGGCTTACGCCATGCTCAAGAAGCACGAAGTCGCCACGCGCGTGTGGGAAATGACGGATGAGGGAATTTCGGTTATGTGCTGGTGCGAGAAAGGCCCGGCTTGTAGGGAAAGAGGCCTTGTCTATCGCCCGGACGGGCCGGAATTCATCGAATCACAGATAAAGCGTTTGTTGAAATCGTTCCAGTGGGAATACGGCGTGCCCGATAAAAAGATTCGTTACTACCAGATTCGTCAGAATGAGTCCCATGACGAACTGAAGCTGAAAGTACCTTCGCGCTGGAAGGACGCTGCTGCGCTGGAGCGGGCTTGCGCCGGGTTCGATGAGTTGAGGAAGCGCAGATGAAACTCTCTTTGTAAAACAAAAAATCGCCCTGCCAGTTGCCTGACAGGGCGAGACCTTTTTTAGGAGGCGTTACGAAACGGCCAAGACGGGCCTGAATTTATACCCATACACCAGCATTCCCCTCTCATCGCCATCCTGGCGCAGTTTGCGTGTCACCATCTCGACCGGCATGCCGATCTGGATGGGCTGGTCGCCCAGGTCGGTCAACTGCGCCGTCACCAGCGGGCCTTCGTTCAATTTGACGAGCGCCACGGTGTAGGGCGCGTTCTCGTCGTAACCTGCGGGTGCTTCATAAATGGTGGTATACGAATATATTTCGCCCTTGCCGCTGAATGCGTAAAGCGTCTTGGCTTCCTGCCCGCATGAGGGGCAGATATCGCGCGGCGGGAAGATCTTGGCCTCGCAGTGCGGGCAGATTTCGCCAACCAATCCATACCGTTGTTGTCTCAATCGCCAATGGCGCGGTATTTCCATGTTTTACTCCTTACTTGCAAGCCTATTTTACGAGGTGGGACTCTCAAACTCTATCAGGTTTGTGGATCGGGTACACAGGTACACAAGTAGATAAATGCCTCGATAATTCCTTGTTTACCTGTCTACCTGTTTACTTGTTTACTTGTATACTTCTACGCCGTCGCCTCCAATATATGACTTACAGCCGTGGACGCTGGTCCGCCGAGCGACTGGATGAGCGCGAACTGCGCCCCAGCAATCTGGTTCGCGCCGGCCTGACCTCGTAACTGTGTCGCCGCTTCGACGGCTTGGTACACGCCCGTAGCTCCGCCCGGGTTGCCGCGCGCCTTCAATCCTCCCATCGTCGCACAGGGGATTTTTCCGTTCAGGGCAATGACCCCATCTTGGGCCAGCTTCCAGCCCTGACCGCGCCGCGCAAATCCTACCGCCTCGATGGATAAGGCCGCGTAGATCGAGTAGGCGTCGTGATATTCGAACAGGGAGATTTGATCGAGCGTGATCCCGGCCTGTTTGAGCGCTTTTCCGGTCGAGAGCTGGGCCGCCTCGAACCACAGCGGATCGCGCCGGTCGTGGAGCGCCAG